>JANOBN010000417.1:0-8372 GCA_031411675.1 Bacteroidota bacterium
ATAAGATATTATTCTCCAGATGAACATGCTTATGAAGATCCATTTCGAATTTCCGCAGTTCTTCCAGACATAACTGAAAAGTCATGCATGCTTTATCGGGAGCATGATAATGATTCGTGATTTTTTTAATGCGCTCCATTAATTCACCTGCCACTTCATGCTCTTCCTCCATCACAGCGACGGGGCCTTCAATACCTAAGCTTTGAGCCAGAATCTCTTTACGTCCGGATATATCATCAAGCATCCGTATTCTTGGAAAAAGAATCAACTCTTCCTTCAGCATGTGTTGAACTAATTCATTATTTACTTCACGGAATAAAAGATCCACTTCTTTCATTTCCGGAAAATTACTGCCATGTTTATTGGCAACTTTTTCCAGGTGTTGTAAAATCACCGGCATTGTTTCCTTTACATAATGATGATGCCTTTCAACAATGTAATCAGCCAATTCCGTTAAAGTCAGTGACGTAAAATCAATTGCCGGTTGCGTATGGCTATTTAAAAGAAGATTAATTTCCTCTGCTATTGATCCGAGTTTATCATGATCCTTAACTGCATCACTTAATTTAAGTTTCCCTCTGCAACAAAAATCGAGGTCATATTTTTCAAATATAGATGCTATTTGTGAATTCTGACTTACCAGATCAGCAAGGGTATGATTTTCGAGTTTCATGATAATTTTTTTAGTGTTTTGAAGAAGAAACGAAGCCTTTACTTTATTAAATGCAAAAGTCGACTGTAAATATGAGTTCAACAATGATATAAGTCATCTTTTACCCAATAAATCATTTATCCGGGAAATAAGTTTCTTTACGTGTCTAAAATTAACTCAAACAACCCAAAAGAGGAAAAATAGAATTGATGTAGGCGTCAAACGCATCAACAATCAATATCTAAAACACCTTTACTCCTTTGTAAACCGCATAACCTGCTTTCCTGCTGAAGATAATACTGTAAGTAAATATATTCCGGTGTTCAGATTTTGTAAATCAATCTGATGCTCCGATAATCCTGAATTAACTGTAAGGTTTTCCTTCAGAAATTCCTTACCTAACATATCATTCACCATAATTGTGAAATTAGTAGTGATAAGTGGATTTAAAACGATGTTAAGTAATTCATTGGCAGGATTAGGGTAAACTGTTACATAAGTTGTCGTTGCCTCCTCTCCGAAACGCGGTGCACAAGGACTTAAAAGCAGGCTTCTGTAACCACTGTTACCACAATTATTATTGGCTCTCACCTTAACAGTTGAGCCGGTATTAATAATTCCAAAATCAATGGAAACCGTATTGAATGTTGTAACAAGTACGTTATTTACAGAAGTAACTCCATTGGCTGAAATATGTGAACCAACAGGACCTGTCCAGGTATAATTAGTAGCTGAATAAACCGGGCTTATTGAATAGATATTACCCACGCTGTTTGAACAAACGCTTGTATTACCAATTATTGTTCCCGGCATTTGAGGTGCTGATCGAATTACCAATGATCGAACTGCGCCAGAACCACAATCATTTACTGCAACTACTGAAATTGTTTTCTGAAAATTAACAGATTGGAAATTCACCGTTATACTATTGGTACCTTGTCCGCTAACGATATGTGCCAAACCCGGAACAGTCCAGTTATAAGTAACGCCGGCAACAGATTGTACAGAATAAACAATATTCCTTCCTCCGCAAAGTCCGAAACTTAAACCTGAAATAGCAGAAGGAATGGAAGGGTTATTTCTATTTACTGTCAGATTACGTGGAGCACTGCTGCCACAACTATTTACTTTAACAACAGAGATTACTCCAGTTGTGGTGAAACTATTATTATAAGTAACATTGATGCTATTTGTACCCTGACCGCTATTGATTACGACACCTGTAGGAACAGTCCAGTTATAAGTAACACCATTTGCTAAGCCTGTAGTGTAAGTTCTTGTATCACCAGGGCAAACTTTGGAAATGCCTCCCTGTACAGCAATGGAAGAAGGGGTTGTAGGAAACCAACAAACTGAATCAGATAATTTTACAATCCAACAATCTGCACCAAAACTATGATTACCTATTACATCACCATCATCTGAACTGGTTACGCCGGCAATTACAAATCCATTATCATTTGTTTTAGCAACATATCTTGCATAATCGGCACCATTGCCGCCCATGTCCTTTTGCCAAAGCAAATTTCCAATAGAATCTATTCTAATTACCCAGAAATCCGGTGTTCCACCATGTGAACCCGTTACATCACCATCAAAAGACATTGAATAACCGGCAACGACATATCCTCCGTCATTCGTCTTCTGAACTGAAGCGGGCACATCTTCTTTAGAACCACCATACGATTTTTCCCATTGCAGAATACCGTTCGCATCCAGTTTAATAATCCAAAAATCAAAGATTCCAAGATTACCAATATTTGACTGAGCATAACCTACAACAATATAACCTCCATCAGTTGTTTGTAATATTTCTTTTGGCAATGAAAACGTATCACTATAAAAATCCTGCCACTCTATATTTCCTGTTACATCTAATTTTACTACCCAGTGTCGGCCTACAAATACTGCTACAACATAACCTCCATCATCAGTTTGTTTTACAGAACACTCATATCCGTTGCCAAGTGATTTTTGCCATTCAATATTACCGGCTGCGTTTAATTTTACGATCCAGCAACCTGCGCTTCCCAGATAGCCTGCAAGATCACCATCAGTTGATTCTGAATAGCCTGCCAATATACAACCTCCATCAGAAGTCAAATCACAGGAAAAAGCACCTTCTACACCTGAACCTCCCAGTGACTTCTGCCATTGGATGATACCTACAGAATCTAATTTTAAAATCCAGTAATCTCCGCCACCATGGTTACCGGTTACATCACCATTCATTGAATGTGAAGTGCCGGCAACTAAATAACCACCATCACCTGTTTGTTTAATATAAAATGCCGATTCTTCTCCTGATCCGCCAAATGTTTTCTGCCATTGTATGCTTCTATTGATATCCAATTTTACTATCCAAACATCTCCGTTACCTTTATTAACAGTTACATCACCGTTATTAGAACTAGCCCGACCTGACATAATATAACCACCATCACTTGTTTGTTGAATACATTGCGCATCATCATCCAATGTTCCACCCAATGTCCTTTGCCATTGAATAGCAGGCGATTGACTATAAATAGCAGTATAGCTTAGCATTAAGCCAGCTATAATCAGAAACAATCTTGTGTTGAATTGTGTTTTCATTTTACTTCGTTTATAGAATCAATCCGTTTTATTTTATCTATCGGTCTTCCGTGTGCTTGCTCTTTAATCTATAGCATTTTAATTAGTACGTATTTTTCGAAGCAATTAAGGCATAAGAATTAACACCAATAAACTAACCTCTTATTCTGCAAAGTTGTAAAAATAAAACTCCCTATCCGAAGACTAAAATCATATTGCATTATGATCTGAATCATATAGAGCTACTGGTACAGCTACATTCTCATTAACCAACATATCCAAATTCAGAATTAATGCCCTTTACATGCAGTTTAATGAATCCTGATAAAATATGATTACCTTCACAAAATATGTAGCCATTAATTCTTACTGAAGCTTATCGCAATGCTACTATCAAGGATTAACAAATGCATTATAAATTGTCAGCTTTTTGGCTTGAATGAACCCAATCGGCTTGCATTTAATTATTATTTCATCAATTAAAATAATTTGATCATGTCAAAAATTACAAGTAATATCTATAAAAAAAAGGATCTTCCTTTTATTGAGCAATCGTCTGTCGGCTTAAAGCATACTTTTATTATGTATGAATTAACGCCGCCCGATAAACTAATTGCTTTGCTTAAGGAAAATAAGTTTGATGTCAGGGTATCCGGTTATGCCAGCGAAGATCAATGGGAAGGTTATAAGGTGGAAATTGTAAAACTGAAGAGCTCAGTACCGGAGAAAGGAGTTTCTTTTTTATTAAATGATAATAATCTTTTTGTAAAAGGATATCCAATGGCGCATGGAGATGTAAATGTTGTGTTTTATATTGACAGTGAAGATTAATTTTTACTTCTTATTAGCTGCACTTTTTGCTCCTAATGATTTTTTATTTTACCAGAAAATAATCTTGATCAGTTTTAAGATGTCATAATCCTGCTATTTCGTATTTTTTATAACTTTGAAGGGTGATAAAAGGTACTGCACCCAATAGAACTATTGAATCCGCTATTTATTCAAAACGCCGCGGCACCATTAAATGGGTTGGACTATTTTTGCTTTATTCCTTCTCCTTCGGACTTGCTTTACAATATAACCTGTTCTGGGATGACTGGACAATATTAAATGCATCCCGGGAAGCAATAAAAGGCGAATTTTTAGATAGCGGCTATGCTACTTTTTACCTTTTTTTAAATGTAATATGGCCCATAACAATGGCTAAAGTAATCTTAATGAAAGGGATCATATTCATCGGATACTTTGTGACAGCATTGATGACATATTATATTTTGAAATCTATGCATGCATTCCGGGAACATGCTTTTACTATTACTGCGATAAGTTTATTGTTACCTTTCAACCATGCAAGAGTTGCTTTTGCTGTTACTAATTATGTGTACAATTATTCGCTCTTTTTCATAGCCTTCAGTCTGCTGGTTTATTATTTGAAACATGGAAATAAGGCTGCCAGAATAATCTCATTGATTCTGTTTTTACTTTCCTTCAATATAAATTCAATGTTCTTTTACTTTGTCGTCGTAATTTTATATATATTAAATTATGAAAACAGTAAAAAGGAAAAAATAAATATCAGGCATATTGTATTAAAATATGCAGACTTCGTGATCATGTGTTTTTTGTTTTTATTCATTAAATATTTCTTTTTCCCCTCAAAAGGTATTTATTCAGGATATAATTCTGTTGAATGGAAGTCTCTGCTGTTTTCTCCTTTACTATCCTTTAAGTATGTTTGGATCGCCTTCAACAGCCTTGCCATAGAGTTACTTTTTTTTATTAAAACGAATGTTGCATTAACATTGCTTTGCTGTACTGCAATATTTCTATATCTGAAAGTAATCAGAATAGAAAGTGAAATAATTAAAGTAAAGAGCTACTTAATTCTCGGGCTATTTCTGGTTTGGCTGGCTTGTTTGCCATATGCAATAGTGGGCCGAATACCCTCTTGTGAAGCCTGGAATTCAAGAAGCCAGTTATTACTGCCAATAGGCACAGCATTTTTACTTATGGTTATTGTAAACTTAATTGCAGGAAGAAATAGAATACTTCAGCTATCTGCATATATACTGATACTAGGCTGTTGTATTGGTTACAACTTTAAAAGTATGCTTGACTATGAAAAAGACTGGTTTAAGCAATTGTCGGTTATGCATTATTTGAAAACTAATACTAATGTTAAAAACGCATCATTTATCTATGTAAAAGATAATTTGCCATCACTTAATGCAAAAAGCAGGGTTCCGTTATTTTATGAATATTCGGGAATGCTAAAGAATACGTTTGGCGATGAAAAGCGGTTTATGACGAATACACTGACTGATACTGCATACATTAAAAACTTAATAAAATATCCACAATATAATATCTCGGCTTACCAAAAAACGGATAAGGAGATTTTACTAATTATTGAACCCGGTAAATTGGTTCTTAGAAATTGGCAAGCGACTAAAATGCTATTTTATAAAATAAGCAACATGGAAAAATACCAAAATTGTATTAAAGAGGTTGTCGATATAAAAACAGAACCTTTAAATAGTGCATTTTCCAACTAAACAATCCTTTGTTCAATTGCCTTTCTTACGGCTTCAGCGACAGAGTGAACCTGGAGTTTATCATAAATTTTACGCATGTGTGAATTTACTGTAAAAACAGAAATGGAACGATTTTCTGCAATCATTTTATAGCTCAATCCTTTTACAAGATCAGTAAGAATCTCCTTTTCCCGCTCCGTTAGTTTAAAATCACTACTTATTTTCTTTGCAGGGCCGTGTTGAAATAACTCCAATAGTCTTCTTGCCACTGAGGAGGTCATTGGTGCGCCGCCATTAACCACATCCGTAATTGCTTCTACAATTTTTAGCGGATGGGTCTTTTTCAGGATATAACCTTTTGCCCCGGCTGTAATTGCATCAATAATTTTATCATCATCTTCAAATACTGTTTGCATGATAATACATTTATCCGGAAAAACTCCTCTTATAAGACGTGTACCTTCTATTCCATTAACAACAGGCATATCAATATCCATCAAAACGACATCAGCTTTACAACTTCTTATATCATCAACCACATTGGAGCAATCTTCAAAAGTGCCGACACAGATCATATTATCGGATTGCCCGATCAAAATATCAAGGCTATTACGTCTGCTTCGGTTATCATCAAATACAGCAACTCTTATTTTGGACTCCATAATGCAAAATTAAGGCAGTAATTAGTAATAGCAATGGTTAATTCTAACTATAAGGAAACCTTAATACAATTTCCGTTCCGGCGCCAATCGCTGAATTAACTTCCAAATGGCCGCTTAAAGCCTCTGCGCGTTTGCTCATATTAAATAAGCCGTTTCCATTTGATTTTAGATTAATATCAAAACCAGCACCGTCATCCTTAATTGATAATAAGATAGAATTATCAATATATTTAAGTGATATCCAAACATTTTTTCCTTTCGCATACTTTGCAATATTATTTATTGCTTCCTTGAATATCAGAAAGAAATTTCTTCGTGGCTCCATACCCATTTTCAGAATATTCATTTTGTCATTTACCTCCAAATGTAAAGTATAACCTCTGGCCTCAAAAAGCTCAATTGCATTACCTCTCATACGGTTAATAATATTTTCAAAACGATCATTCTTCGCATTCACTGTCCAAACTATATCTCCCAGTGCTTCTATCATGTTTGCCACCTCAGAACTTATACTTTTCATAAGATTGCTGGTTTCCGGAGATATGTTTTCTGCATTTCGTTGTGCAACTTCACTGTAAATAAAAATACTACTTAAGGTAGAGCCGATTTCATCGTGAAGATCTGTTGCAATACTATTTCTGATTCGAAGAACCTTAAGTGCCTGTTTTAAACGATATTGATAGAGGTAATAAATTGTTCCTGCTATTACTAATATCAGGCTAATACGAAACCACCAAGTTAAATACCATGGTGGTAAAATAATCAGGTTAATTCCGGCAATCTTATCGCCCCATTGTCCATCCTGATTGCCTGCAGCTACAGAAAAGATATATTCACCGGGATTAAGATTGGTATATGTTGCCAGATGATTATCATAATCCTCAATCCATTCCTTATCAAAATTTTCCAATTTGTAGCGGAACCGGTTTTTACCTCTTGAAGTGTAGTCCATTGCCGCAAATTCAAAAGAAATCATATTTGCACTGTATGGCAATATAATTTTATTTAATAAGTAGACCGGTTTATTTAAAACAATATCCTTTGCAACTACTCCATCTACTGCAGGATACTCCACAGGTTTATTATTTAATCGAAAATTTGTAATTAGTACATCGGGTACATAATCACTCGTGCTCAAATCTTCAGGATTAAAATAATTAATACCATTTACCCCTCCGAAAAAAAGCGTACCATTCCCGGATTTTGCAAATGCATATCTGTTAAACTCATTGCTTTGTAAACCATCACCTTCATCAAAATTTCTAAAGTTAACTGTGCCAATTTCTATATTCTTGTCTTTACTATTTTCTTTGTATTCAGGTTTAAAGCTAGAAATACCTCTGTTTGTGCTTAACCATAATTTGCCGGATTTATCATTTAAAATTCCATAAATAACAGGATTCGGCAGACCGTCCGCTTCCGTATATTGTGTAAAAACTCCATTCTCTATATCTAAACAATTTAGTCCTCCTCCATTGGTACCAACCCATAGAAATTTCTGAGGATATTTCGGGTCATTTAAAACTGAAAAAATTACATTTGAGCTTAAGGAATTCCTTTTCCCGCGGATATTGAAGTAGTGCTTCCATTTCTCCGACTTTTTATTAAAATGAAATAATCCTTCCACTGTTCCCAGCCAGAACTCATCATCATTTTCCTGAAAAATACATTCCAAAAATTTGTAAGGAGTTAAATTAATCTTATTTAAAGGATATATATATTGTCTTATTAACCCGGTATTTGTTTCGTATCTGCAAAATGCATTATTAGTCCCATACCATAAGTCATCATTATGGTCAACGAATAAGGGAAAGGAACCAATAATAATTTCATTTAGAATTTTTGAAGTTTTTAATGCAACATTAGCCTGATATACTTTAGATGATTTTAGAAAATAATTACCTTTTCTATCTGTAACAACAATATCTTTTTTCAAAGATGGGATTAAAT
>JANOBN010000418.1:0-1556 GCA_031411675.1 Bacteroidota bacterium
TTCTACTTCAAGTTTTTCAAATGTACCTTTGAAGTACATGAGTTGGGTCATTAAACCATGTAGTTCCACAAAGCCCTGCGGATTCACATAAACCCTGTCAGCCACAGAAGAAAGATAATAAGCATTTTGAGAGTATGCATCAGCGTAAGCATAAATAAATTTACCTGATTTTTTAAAATCTATAAGTGCATTACGGATTTCTTCGGTTTGCGCCATGCCCGATTGAACTGATGATGCATCTATATATATACCTCTTATTCTGATGTCAGAGGAGGCTTTTTCAATGCATTTAAGTATATCATTCATGCCTGACTGCTGATGTCCTTCCATGGTGTTAAAATCGAAATTACGGAAAGGGTTAGCAGATGTTCGTTCATGCACTACATCATCGAGGGTAATTTTTAATATTGCATTGTCTGACATTGCAACATTGGTATCTCCTGCACTTGAGACAATGGCAGCAATAAGTCCGGTGATTAAAAGGAATATCACAAAAATTCCAAAGAAAAAGGCAAGTAGTGTTGCAAAGAATATTTTGAAGAATTGTTTCATTTCTTTTTTGGTGTTAATTTTTTAGTTGAATATAAAGGCAAAAAAAAAGCTGCAGTATTTTTCTGCAGCTTAAAGATATTTAATTTTTATTATTTAACCCGTTCCACATAATCTCCGGTGCGAGTGTCAATTTTAATAATTTCTCCTTCATTAACGAATAATGGAACCTGAACTGTGGCACCTGTTTCTACGGTTGCCTGTTTCAATGCATTATTTGTAGTGTCTCCTCTAAGACCCGGCTCAGTGTAAGTTATTTTTAATTCTACAAAGGTTGGAGGCTCAGCAACAATTGGAAGATCTCCTTCAAAGGAAACTTTCACTTCCATACCTTCTTTCATTAATTTAAACGATCCTCCAAACATTTCCGCCGGAATAGGAATCTGTTCAAAGTTGCTGTTGTCCATACAAACGAGATTGTCTCCATCATTATAAAGATATTGAAGCATGCGGTATTCTACTCTTGCAAGCTGCACTTCTTCACCGGAACGAAAACGGTTTTCTACAGTTTTTCCGGTTACAATATTTCTCATTTTGCCCTGATAAAATGCCCGAAGGTTGCCAGGTGTTCTGTGTTGCCATTCCACTACAACACATAGTTCGCCGTTATAGCGTAGAACTGATCCAACATGTACATCGCCGGTAGTTGCCATAATTCTTTCAGTTTTAATCCCCTTTTTGAAGGGAAAGTGGTAAAATATTTTTGATTTAATAAAGAAGGCAGAGTAATTACTCTGCCTTCTTAAATATTGTTAATTGAAATTAACCTTCCACAACATCGAAGGTAAGCTTTGCCTTAATGTCTCTGTGAACAGTTACAGTTGCAGTGTAAGTTCCGGTCTTTTTGATATGCTCTTCCGGCATGGATATTTGTTTTTTATCAATATTTAGAAAACAACTGCGATATGAACATTTCTGACTTGGAAGTTTATAAATGCCCGGCATGTAAATCAGTGTTATCGTTTGGCGGCAGCAGTTCCGATAGTGAATTATTGAATGCTGAATTT
>JANOBN010000419.1:0-4161 GCA_031411675.1 Bacteroidota bacterium
GGTGTGGAAAGGGAAAAGCGAGGGGATTACCTTCTTTAGCATATTTGTCGATTAATGGTCCTCCGGGGTAAGGTAACCCAAGAATTTTTGCTGATTTATCAAAGGCCTCACCTGCCGCATCATCTAAAGTTTGCCCGATAACTTCTAATTTGGAGTACGATGTAGCTTTTACAATCTGCGTATGACCGCCTGAAACCGTTAAACACAGAAAAGGAAATGAAGGACTTGTGAAACTCATTACTGTTGAACGGCTGGCAAAATTTGCCAGAACATGAGCTTCCATATGATTCACTCCTATCAATGGAATACCGGCAGCCAGGGCAAAGGATTTAGCGAAAGAAGTGCCTACCAAAAGGGACCCGATAAGACCCGGTCCGCGTGTAAAGGCAACGGCATTCAGCTGCTCTTTCCTTACATTTGCCTTCTCTAAAGCGGCTTTAACAACAGGAATAATGTTTTGTTGATGGGCTCTGGAGGCCAGTTCAGGAACAACGCCACCATATTGCCGGTGGATTTCTTGCCCGGCAATAACATTGGAGAGTACCTTGTCATCGCAGGTTACAGCAGCGGATGTATCATCACAGGAAGATTCAATTCCAAGAATATAAACGGGGGCTTTGTTCATAATATTGGCACAAAAATAACAATCACACCGCTTATTTCGTTTTATTCGGACATTACATATAATCAATATCAGAAAAAAAGTCTCCATAGCATTATTAATCATACTGGTGCCTGTAGTAATGGTATTGGTTGTGCTTTTTTCTGTCTTAAAGTTTCCACTCTTTCAAACCCTGGCTGTGGGAAGACTAACTACATGGCTTTCCGGGGAATTAAAAACCACTGTACGGGTGGAGGGGGTGGATATAACTTTTTTCAATGGTCTCAAACTGACCGGAGTTTATGTAGAAGACCTTAAACACGATACTTTGGTTTATTTGCCGGAGCTTGCAGTAAGGTTTTCAGGATTTAGCTATAAGCAACAGCGAATAGTAATTGAAAAAGCAGTTTTAAAGAATCCCAGAATTAGTATTGTAAGATATGCCGATACACCGGGATTGAATTTTGAATTCCTTGCTGACTATTTTTCAGGAAATTCCACCGATACCACTGCTGCTAACTGGGATGTTAAAGTGAAAAAGGTAGTGCTCAATAATGCAGTTTTCTCTTATCGTGATAAAAGATATAATGACACCACCGTTTGCATGGATTATGAAGACTTGTATGTGAGCCGATTAAACCTTGTAGTGTCTGACATCAAACAGTCCGGTGATACCAGTCTTTTTCAAATTGATAAATTGTCAGCTCTGGAGAAATGTGGTTTTGCAATAAAAAGTCTTTCCGGGGAAATGTTGCTTTCCGGAAATGATTTTAACATCAGTAAAATGCAATTATTGACAAATAGAAGTAACCTGACCGGTGATGTTGCATTACGATTCAACCACTGGGATGATTTTAGTGATTTTATTAATAAAGTAAAATTGAATGTATCATTAAACACAAGCAAGGTTTCTTCTGAGGATATAAAATATTTTGCTAAGGAGCTTTTCGGTCTTAACAAAGTAATTTCAATTAAAGGCAATGCTAAAGGCAACATTTCAAACCTGAAAGGGAAAAATCTGGAAATTGTATATACACCAAAATGTTATTTTAAAGGAGATCTGGCTATGAATGGCCTTCCTGATATTGAAGAAACGTTTTTTGACATTGTGGCAAAAGACCTGGCAATCAATAAGGAAGATCTTGAAACAATTAATACATTTCCTTTTACATCAGGCGAAAAAATTAAATTACCTACCAACATAGGCGCCTTGGGGAAATTGAATTTCAAAGGAAAATTTACAGGGTTTTATACCGATTTTGTGGCTTATGGTGATGCTACAACTGCTTTGGGTTACTTTTCATCAGATGTAAACCTGAAAGTGGGCGATGGTGTAAATCCGACCGCTTATTCCGGTTCATTGGTAACCCATAAATTTAATATTGGTAAATTATTGCGATTAGATCCGGATATTGGTATCATTTCATCAAAAGTGAAAGTGAAAGGATATAGCCTGGCTTTAAATAAACTTAATACCAAACTGGAAGGTACAGTAAGCGAACTGGAAGTAAAAGGATATAAGTATTCCGGAATTACAGTTAATGGAGAAGTAAGGCAGAAATTATTTAAAGGTTCATTAAATGTGAATGATCCTAATGCAGAACTGGACTTTATGGGAACAATTGATTATTCAAAAGCAAAACCGGTATTTGATTTTACTGCCGATTTACGTAAAGCCAAACTAGCGGTACTTAATTTGGTAAAAAGAGATTCAAGTGTAAATCTGTCTACCACTGCAGAGCTTCATTTTACAGGGAGCAGAATAGATGAAATGGAGGGGATGGTGCATTTTACAAACACTGACTTTAAAGAATTTCCAAAAGGAATCAGCATAAACAATCTTATGCTTCGGTCTTCCATTTCTGAGAAATTCCGCAATATTCATCTGGATTCCGATTTTGCTGATGCTGATATTGCGGGAGATTTTCAATTAACAACAATTTATAAGTCGGCCATCAATGTGCTTTCCAAATATATACCTACCATACCGGCAAATTCATCCGGCAAGGAGTTACGAAAGCAAACCTTTGACTATAATATTAGCCTTAAAGAGACACGAGGCGTACTTGACATTATCGCACCCCAACTTTCTATTTTGGCGGGCACAAAACTAAGCGGAGCTTTTAATTCACAAAATGAAAACCTTTCAGCAACATTGAATTCTGATGAAATAATTTATCAAGGCATTCGGCTAGGTGGTGTAAATATGTCGGGCAGCAGTTCTGAAAATAATCTTAATGTTCAGCTAAATGCAGGAGAGCTTAAATTAAATGATAGCTTGATTTTTAGAAATATTAATATTCGCGGAATAACAAATCGTGACTCTGCAGATTTAAAAGTTGTAATTGCGAATAACGATTCCACCTTATCACGAATAGATTGGAATTTCGATATTCATTTTCTTGATAACGGGAATACCACTCTAAAACTCATTCCTGAAGTATTTATTCTGGAGCGAAATGCCTGGACAATTGATCCTGCCAATTTTATTTTATTCGACGAAACCGGTATTTTATTCAGCAGCTTTAGTTTTAGTTCCGGAATACAGGCGGTCAATATAAACGGGCTTGCTTCATCCGATACATTGGGACGGCTTTCTGTTGGACTGAAAGATTTTAATACAGGAGTAATTAACTCTATCCTGAAAATGTATAAAGCTCAAATAGATGGAATTGCAAATGGCGAGATAAGGTTTGCGTCTATTCTTTCGAAGCCGGTGATTGAATCTAATCTGCAGAGAACTCAGTTTAGCTGGTTTGGCGATACACTGGGTGATGCTGATGTTAAAATGAACTGGAATACCTCCAAATCAAGAATAGAGGTAGACGGTTTTATTACCCGCGGCGGAGAAAAAAATATTGCTGTTGAAGGAGCATATATAATAAAAAACAAGGATGATGAAGTTGATTTTAATATCAGCCTCAAGAAAACATATATAAAAACATTTAGCCCTTACCTTAAAGGATTATTCTCAAACATTTCAGGAGTGGCCAGTGGGGAGTTTAAGCTATACGGGAAAGTTCTTGCTCCGGAATTAACAGGTATTGCTCATCTGCAAAAAGTGGGTTTTACTGTTGACTATCTTAATACATCATACAGTTTTTCAACTGATGTGGAATTGAATGAAGATGCAATTATTTTTGATGAGGTTACCGTTTTTGACAGCAAAGGAAATAAGGCAATTGCCAGAGGAAGCATAACGCACGACCATTTAAATGACTTTTATTTTGATATTAATATTGCAGCTAACAAAATTCAGATGTTGAATACCACTGCAAAGGATAATGAATTGTATTATGGTCTTGCAAATGGTACCGGCAATATTGGCATAAGCGGGTATCTTGATTATTTAAAGGTGGATATTGCCATGAGAACGGAAAAGGGCACTTTTATCAATATTCCATTGGATAACCCTGCAGAAGTTAGTCAAAGTAATTTTATTACTTTTATGAAAACCGATACCATTTCCAGTGTTTCTTTGACAACTCAGTATGACTTAAGTGGTATTGAATTGAATATGGATTTTGAAGTAACAACTGATGCATGGATTAAACTTATTT
>JANOBN010000420.1:0-2405 GCA_031411675.1 Bacteroidota bacterium
AGATTCCTTCCCTTTTAAAGTCTCTGTACCTGTAAGATGGCTTTCAATTCCTAAGGCGGCGCACAGGATGGCAAAGGCCGGTATTAAATCAGGTGTATTAGTAAAATTATAAAAAAAAGCTTCCGGAACTTTGTGCTGCAATTTAATGATGCGCAACCCTTTCTGCGTATTTTCACAACTCACCCCAAAATCCTTGATAATTTCCGCAGCAATGGCGTCACCTTGTAAACTTTTTGTTGACAGCCCTTCCAGCACAAAATCGCATTCGGTTGAAAACACTGCAGCCTGAAGCCAATAGGATGCAGCACTCCAGTCGGGTTCTACTGTGATATTTTTTGAGACATAATTTCCGGCCGGAACAATTATTCTATCAGCCTCCGCAATTACATTTATACCATATTGCTTCATCAGACCGGCAGTCATTTTTATATAAGACTGCGATACTATTTTACCCTTAAGATGAATCACCAGACCATCATTCAGCATTGGGGCTATCATCATTAAGGCAGAGATAAACTGACTGCTTAGAGAAGAGTCAATTGAGATGATTCCGCTATGCAAGGACGAGGGATGAATACGGAGCGGAGGGAATCCGGGTTGATTAACATAATCAATAGTTGCTCCAAGACTATTAAGGGCATCAACCAGTGGTTTTACAGGGCGTTCTAAAAGTCTTTGATTACCGGTAAGTAAACAGTCACTTCCCCGCAGACAAAGTAGCGCTAAAATAAATCGCATGGTAGTTCCGCCATCGCCGCAGTGTAACTCTGAATCCGTTGATTGAATAAGCCGGAATAGTATTTCTGTATCTTCTGCAGTGGAAAGATTATTAATCTTAAAATCCAGGTCGGAAACCGCTTGTATAATCAATAATCTGTTACTGATACTTTTTGAAGAGGGCAATTTAAATCTTCCTTTTAATATGCCTGTCGGATGACTTATTTTAATCATCTTCCTTTTAAATCGTAATACACATTTAAGGCTGTTACGAGATCATCTTCCTGACAATAATTATCAAAGCTGCAAGAGCCGATATCAGTTAGGAGGCTAATGTTAAAGCGATCATCTATATTTTTCTTATCATGCTTCATTAGTGCCAGTAATTCATTTAAAGAGGAAGGCGGCAGGTTATATTTAGTGTAAAAACGGAATATATAATCCTTGATCTCGTTAAAGGCATCAGAAGAAAGGTTATTCAGATGCATAGACAGCCACGATTCGCAAATTATACCCATTGCCAGTGCTTCACCATGCAAAAGAGGATGATTATCGTGCTTCAGGGAATAAGTTTCGATAGCATGTCCGATAGTATGACCAAAATTCAGAATACGGCGTAATCCGGTCTCTTTAAAATCGGCCTCAATTACACCGGCTTTTAATTCTGCAGATCTGTATATATATTCTTCGGTTGATGGTACTGTATTTTCTTTTTTTATCTTCTTCCAAAGGTCAGCATCGTGAATAAGTGCATGCTTAATAATTTCTGCACTACCGTTTAACACCTGCCTTGGATCCAGTGTTTCTAAAAAAGGCGGATATATATAAATTGCTTCAGGGCTGGAAAAAATACCAATCTGATTTTTCACCATCTCCAAATCAACTCCTGATTTACCTCCAATTGCAGCATCGGCCATTGCCATAAGTGATGTTGGCACCTGGATAAAGGGCATACCTCGTTTAAAAGTAGAACCTACAAATGCGCCAATATCACAAACTACACCTCCACCAATATTCACCAGGAGGTCTTCCCGATGTGCATGTAACTGTTGCAGTTGCTTCCATAGCAACATACAAGTATTCATATTTTTAAATCGTTCGCCTTCCTGTATTACGAGAGTATGACATTCAGTTTCTTCACCGACGAGTGCTTCAACCAAAGGCAGACATTTACGCAAAGTGCGGAAGTCGGCAAGTAAAAAAATGCGTCGGTAACTATTAAATTTTTCCTGTAAATGAGTAAGCACATCCTCCCCTGCGAAAACCGGGGTTTTATGAGAGAAGAACTGTTTCATATTTTATAAAATCAGGAATTAGATTCTTTTTCCATCTTGCTTGCCTTTTCTTCTATTTCCATCTGAAGTGTTTGCTGATAAATTGACTCCTTATGAATAATGGTATAAAGATTCAGTATAAATTGCTCAGTGAGTTTATTTTCCATTCCGTTTATGGTACGTGTTCGGATAATTTCTTCCCAGCGTTCCGGCTGCAATATGGCAATATTATGATGATATTTATATTCTGCTATTAAGCGGGCAATACGCATTCTGTCTGCAAGAAACTTAACAAGTTGATCATCCAATTCATCAATCTGATCCCGTAAATCCTCCAACTTGGTAAGTGCCAATGCGTCTTCCGTGGTCGAATTTCTTACTACCAGTGATTTTAAGAGTTCTGACAATGCATCC
>JANOBN010000421.1:0-4253 GCA_031411675.1 Bacteroidota bacterium
ATTGAAAATAATAGTATCTGCAAGTTCCCCTTTTTCATCTGTAATCCTGCGGAAGGTAATTTTGTCGGATTGTTTCAAAATACTTTTAATAGTTTCCTTGTTCGCTCTGTTTCTGTCAACAATATATTTTAATTTCTTTACCTGTTCAATTCCAACTGCTGCCTGCATCTCCGACATCCTGAAATTAAATCCAAAAAAAGAAGCGGTATCATTACCTCTTGCATAGGCAGGGTTTAATTCATGACCATGATCAACAAATTGCATACACTTTGTAATAAGTTCTTCATTTTCGGAAGTGATGATACCACCTTCCCCTGTTGTAATTGTTTTACCAAAATCGAGACTGAATGCAGCGGCATGTGCAAGGCCTCCAACCGGTTTACCAAAATAAGTTGCACCTAAGGCTTCACAGGCATCTTCTAGCACCAGTAAATTATGTTTTGCAGCGACAGCATTAATTTCATTCATAGAGGCTGTATTTCCCAGCATATGAACAGGCATTATCATCTTTGTTTTTGGTGTTATTGCATTTTCCAGTGCAGCAGGCTCCATATTATAGGTGTCGTCGATATCAACAACTACAGGAACAGCATTACAGGCAAGAATTGCTTCAATGGTGGCGATAAAGGTAAATGACTGTGTTATTACTTCATCACCTGGCTTAATACCCATAGCCTTCATAGCTATATATATTGCTGCTGTTCCGGAAGTACAGGCAGCGGATTTATTAACTCCGAGTGCTGATGAAAAATCGCGCTCGAAATTTCTTACTCTGAAGATATTATTTCTTCTTACGTCAAATCCATGTGCAAATAATACACCGTTGCTTTCCGTAAAAATATCATTAAGTGCTTTTTGTTCTTCTGATCCTATAATTTCAAAACCTGGCATAGTACTGTTTTTTAGTAATTGGTTGCTGTTAATATGATATAATTCTCTTTTGTGTCTTCTGATTTACGTCTCAAATATAGCTTACTGATTATTTGAAAATTAAGGTTAGTTAATATTTTTTCATAAGCATGACTGAATAAGGTTGCTCCGCGTGGTTCGGATTTGGTTGATGTGGATAAATCAATATCGAAAGGTTCTGACAATGCGATGGTTACTTTCTTTCCACTATTCCTGAGGCTTGCAAATAACTCTTCCAGTTCCGATTGTGTAAAGCACTCAAAAGTACCCACGGAAATAAGCAGCACGTTATCAGGTAGCCGGTTAAAAAGGAAATCATTATTGCTGTCTGCCAGAAAGGTTATTCTCTGACCGCTATAAAAATGCTTATTATCTTCAATGATCTCCTTATTTATATCCAATCCGAAAAGCCTGGCAGAAGGAAAAATATCGGCAAAATACTTTATAAAAAAACCATTTCCCGTTCCAATTTCACAAACACAATCCACTGCTAATTCTTTTACCTGATCAACCAGAGGCTTTCGAAAACGCTGAAAAGAATCTGTTGCAGCATATTCTTCAATTGATTTGTACTTGCTGCGTTCTAAATTATGCCAGCTTCTCCCATACAAAGCACCCCAGAACAATTCACGATTGGTTCTTCTGATTTCCTGTTCGCTGCCACTGAAATAATCTCTTTCCAGTTTCTTTGAAATGGCATTAGTGAGTAAACCAATAAATCCCGTTCTGTTAAAATAGGCTGCAATACATTTCTTTTTTACAAAACCGGGAAGCACAGGATAAATGATATTTCCAAACCATTCCAGCGGCGGCGTTTTAAAAAAACGATACCAGAATTTAAGAATGAGTTGCTTCATTTCCCGTAGATTTTAGCATGTATATTACCTGGTCACGGTTTAACAAAATTTCTTCTTCTATAAAAAAATGTTTCTCCACTTCTAACTTTAAATCCGCAAAGGATTTTACAAAGCCAATTGGGTTCTCCGGAATATATAATGTAAGTAACAAGTGAGAGGTAAGATCAGCAAAACGGGCAAGCAATGATTTCCAGTTTTCAATATAGGATAAAACTTCCATGGCAACTATTAAGTCATGCTTCTCATTGTATTCAGCGAGAAATTTTGCCTGATCAGCCACCATAAAATTGATTGAAGGAAAGCGTGCGGCGGCTTTTTCAATAGCAACAGAAGAAATATCTATTCCTGTAATTTTATTATTCTTTTTTTTCAATAGACTGGAGAAATGTCCTTTGCCACAGCCATAATCAAGGATAGAAGAAAAATTATAACGGTTTATCAATACCAGTGAAATCTGTTTTGCAAGATGCAACATATTCTCCTGATCCCAGCTATCGAATTGTTGTTGCTCCTCCTGACGGTACATCTCATCAAAATCGCCAACGAATACTCTCTTTTCAGTATCAAAAACATATTTATGATAGGGGCGACTCATATTAACTTAATTTATCCTGATTGAGCTTATTCAAAATACCAAACGCATCTTCCACAACAAATGGAACAGGATTCTGATCAAATGCACCTTGTAATAAGGATACATATTCTTTAAAATCTTTATTCTCCACTTCAATTTTCTTTACTTGCTCCCATACTTTCAGTCGTTGATATAATTCAAAGAAATAATCGGACAGATCTGTTGCACTGATTTTATTTCCGCTGTCTTCTATTTGTGTAAATAATAGATCATAATCCTTATATCCTCTTTGAATATTATGTTGAATGAGATAGGGCAAAATAATTCCCCCTGCAAGTCCGTGTGGTATTGAAAAAACAACACCTAACGGATAGGAAATTGCTCCCGCAGGTCCTGAACCTGCATTCATTAAAGAAATACCTGCCAGATAAGCTCCGAGTTGCACTGCAGAACGGGAGGATTCATCACCTTTCAATAATGCATCCTCAATATTATTGATCAGATTTCTGAAAGCTGCAACTGCAAACATTCTGGTTACTTCATTGTGTTTGTTACATGCAAAACTTTCAAAAGTGTGCACCAATGCATCTAATGCTGCACCTAAGGAAACACGGTAAGGACTATTTTTCGTCATTTCCGGATCGAGTACTGCCAACGCCGGAAAATTATTAAATGTGTTAATCCCTAATTTTCTCTTATCTGCTTTATTAATGAAAACTGCATTGTAGGTAACTTCCGATGCTGTTCCTGCTGTTGAAGGGATTGCTATTACCGGAATAGAAGGGTTTAAGTTTTTAGGAAAGCCACGATAAGTAATTGCCGGCTCGTGATTCGGAATTAAAGTAGCGATTCCCTTTGCAAAATCCAGCACACTTCCTCCGCCGGCTGCAATAATTACGTCTACTTTTGAAGTGAGGCCATTCTTAAATTTTGCCTTCACAATATCGAGCGAATCATAGTCGGGTTCAAAAGGAAGATCATATATATAATCTACCGTAATTCCATAAGCCTCGCCTGAACTTAATGCGTTCTTTAATGCAAGAAGTGCTTCATTGTTTACAATAGCCTGATCGGTTATCAAGCCCACTCTTTTATAATTATGTTCCGCAAGAAATGCAGGAATTTTAGCAATGCTTCCGTTACCGGATTCCAGCTGTGTCTTTAGATTAAAACTGATGTTCATTCTTAAATATTGGAATAAATTTTACTATAAGGATCTGTTATTATTTTATTATTCAGCATACTATTAATTTCCTTTATGCCATCAGGAACTTTTTTGGTGATTTGAAAGCCCAAAATACTTTTTATCTTATCAAAATTAACACGGTAATCACGTGGGTCATCCGGCTGATCAACATACGTTATAGAAGCTGTTGGTATTACCTTTTGTATCTCTTGAACAATCATCTGCTTCTGATAATTTTCGGTATTGTCTCCCACATTAAATACCTCATTGCGAATCTTCGCCTCCTCTTTACAATTTAAAACATACACAACAGATCTTGCCAGATCATTTACATGGCAATACGGGCGCCAGAATTCCGGACCAAATATCTGTAATGCTTTACCCATATTCAGATCTCGGGTAAATTCATTTACGGTTAAATCAAATCTCATTCGGGGAGAAAGTCCGTAAACAGTTGAAAAACGCAAAACGGTTGATGTTACATCCTTATTAGCAGCTGCAAAAATGAATTGCTCCATTTCCACCTTTGTTCGTGCATAATAAGAAACCGGATTCAATAGAGATGTCTCTGTTACTGCTTCCGTTCCCGTCATCTTACCATAATTGCTGCAGGTGGATGCGAAAATAAAACGCTTTACTCCGGAACTTCCGCAGAGTTCAAAGAGTTTTTTCGAGGCAATAAGGTTGATAGTTTTAGCGTCTTCTTCAAACTTTTTACAGGCCGGAT
>JANOBN010000422.1:0-3960 GCA_031411675.1 Bacteroidota bacterium
GTTACTCACTTTTCATCGGGAGTAAAAAATTAAAAGATAAGTAACAACTACTTTCTCGCAAAACCTATAGTAGAAGTCCCTTTTCCCCTCATGTGATAAGTGCAAAATAGGCTCCATTGTTCGTGCTCCGCACGCAACGAAGCCTTAGCTGTTGCCTAATGTTGTTCCTTCTTTTCTCATCGGTTTACAATTATTTTTCGTGTTGATGTTCCTTGTTTTGTTTTAACGTAAACAATGTATACCCCGCTGTTGTCAATTTGTAAGTTCGTTGACTTTTGCGTTGTTTGTATTTTTATTATTGGATGACCAAGTATGTCTGTAACAGTAATTGTTGTATTAACGTTTGCAAGTGAAATTGTAAACTGCCCGTTTGTTGGGTTTGGATAAATATCTATTGCAATTTCATTATTAAAATCTGCTACTCCTGTTGGATTACAAATAACAGGAGTTCCTGTTGTTTGCCCGATGGAAAGCACACCTGCATTTACAGTCCAATATTCATAAGTTCCACCCATTACAGTAGTCCAATTATTTAAATCAACTGATTTGGCGACTGTAGGTATAGCAGTGTAAGTTCCAGGGCCATTAATAGCATATATTTTGGCTCCGTTAGTCCATGTAAGTGGACTACCTACATTACAGGTTTCAGGTGCTGCACACCATTGTCTTATAAAGTAGGCTTTGTTTAATCCTACCACCATAGCAATTCCATTCTCATCAATACAAACTGCCGTTTTTTCATCGCAAGCAATTCCTTTAACATCAGTCATTGATGAATCTATTATCATTCGAGATAAAAATGTCATCAATCTTCCTTGCCTACCAGTAATGCCGTTTGGTGTTGTACCGCCTTTTGTATTAAAATGTGTATCACAAATAGTTTTTTGGAGAAATGGATTGTGTAAAAAATCGTTGTAGTGCAAACCTGTGCCAGAAGCATACGGATTTATCAAAACATCCTGAGACAATACATTGGTAATACCGTCATAGTAAACATAGCCTTGTATTGCCATGCCTGCACTGGTTCCTCCAATTGGCACTTGTTTAACATTCGCCAAATAATCTAAAGCCATTCCTAAAGCCGTTCCTTTATAATAAGTGATATAGTCATTTTGATTTCCTCCGGCAAAAAATACAGCTTCAGCATTTCTTATTCCCTGAACAATAACAGAATCATTTGCAAGAGTTGTTGAATTGACTAAAAAAGTTTCAACCGAATTAGCCGGACCTAAACCGTATATATAACTATTGTAGGCATTTGTACCAGTTGCACGAATTACTACAAAGTCTCCTCCTCCCGATTTATTAATCATCCATGTGAATGCCGCATCAACATCACTGCCACCACCCATCAACACGGTTCCAACTGCAGTAGTCGTAACAGTATCTGTCGGTGAACCTACCCTTCCTAAACTTTGAGCGTTTGCGAAATTAAACCCTATAAGAATTGTTATATAAAATATTGTAACTATTTTTTTCATTTTATTATTGAGATGCCTCCGCTTTCTTTTTTGGTTTTATGTTCCTTTAACCACAAATGTGTCTGTGGAGCACAAAACCGCCACTTTTGTCAAACCCGTGATGCACTAAACCACCCTTGGCGTGGAGCCAAACAAATATAACAAAAGGAGTCGAATTGCTGTAAGTAGTGTTATGAAAAACAAAACAATTGCTTCAAATACTGATGTAATAGCAGTGGTTTCGGAAGCATACGCTCAGATGGAGGGTTTTGAAGGGCTGTATCAACGGCTGGAACGCAGAATGCATGCTCAACGGCGAAGTGAGAGCACCAAGAATAATTATGCCCGACCTCTGGCACCTATAGCCCAAGGGTTTTGTCCGCATCCGGCATTACGGAATATTAAGCCGCACCGTAAAGTTAAAATCAATAATATTGATCCGTAAAAAACTTTCTGCAACAGAAAGGGCGCGCACAGCCACCATTGCATAACGATGCAATCCATTAAAATGTCCATGTTGAAAAAAGGAACGATAATCGGCATTTAGCTCTTCGACTATCGCGGACCAGTCCTGCAATGGAAACAACAATGCAGCAACGTAATCCTGAAATTAAAAAACGTTAATTACTGATCACAAAAAAGAGCAATATGGCTGTTGATTGTCTTAATCAATAAAATGTAGACAATAAAAGTATATATAAAGAGAAAACAGATCCGTAAAATCAGTACCGGCAGTAATTTTTTGGTTACTCACTTTTCATCGGAAGTAAAAAATTAAAAGATAAGTAACAACTACTTTCTCGCAAAACCGATGGTAGAAATCCCCCTCTCATGTGTTTTCGTGCAACACAGGCTCCATTGTTAATTGTCCACAAGCAATGAAGCCTTAGCTGTTGCCTGCTGGCCTTTAAGCATATTGTACAAAA
Organism: Bacteroidota bacterium; assembly: GCA_031411675.1. Classification (GTDB taxonomy): domain Bacteria; phylum Bacteroidota; class Bacteroidia; order AKYH767-A; family OLB10; genus JANOXC01. The sequence goes on from JANOBN010000422.1 coordinate 2,387, forward strand.
TTAAAAACTTACTTTATAGTTAATTCCTTCGCTCATTTTATGATTTTACTGCAAATCATTTCTACTATTTCTTTATTTTTATCAGTACATGCAATAACAATTTTTTCATTCTGACCGTTTATTGTTGACTCCAAAACGATTTCAAAAATACTTCCTAAAACAGGTTGGCTTTTTATCTTTTCTTTTATCAGTTTTGCTATTTTTTTAATAACAGCACCGAAAACTCCAAAAAATTTTGATATGAGTCGGGTACCCATTGTTGGATCTTTTCTTATACTTAGTGTTTGTTTATGCCTGGCATTTATTTTAACTACATTCTCCCGGTCTATTGTATAATGTCCCTTTTCTTTTGTGCCTTGTACTAGCATAAACATAAGTATGTGTTCATAAACCAACATACTCAATTCAACATTCATTGCTGAAAAGGGTTTTCCTGTCTCAGCCAAGGTACTGTCAAGTTCTGGTATTCCAGAAACGTAATCAATAATCGAACGATTACTTCCGTCATCATAATTAGGGGTCACATAAAGAGGGTCTCCAAGTAGTTCTTTATTTATATTAATCCATTTCATCGCTTGTTAATTAATGATGTTTAAATAGGCTTGCAGGTAACTTTTCCGGCTTGGCGCAATTTATTTTTGTTCCAAGGCTTCGGGAGGCAAGCCAGAAAAGGTAAAACTAAAGAATTGCAACGAAACAAACAACTTTCTGCCTTATATACGGATGCAATTATTTAGTACTTTCATAGTCTAGTTCTCCGAAGCTTCCATTAACATTAATAGAATAAAGGATTTGAAGTGGAAGAAGGAATTTTCTATGAATGAAGCGTAGGAGGATCTGGGAAAAAACGGAAGCCCGGCAACCACAGTAGCTTTGCAAAAATGAATTGCGACCATGGCGTTGTTAGCCGAGGGTGGCCACAAGTACATTTCATGCGGAGCTAGCTTTGTCCCTTTTTGCGGCTAACGGAATCCCAAGTCTTAAATGTCTATAGTAAGATTTCTTTCAAGCTTAGCGTTTCATTTTCTTAAAACCAAACGGAATTGTCCGTTCCAATAAGTTCTAAATTGAAAATAATATTGTCCTTTCTGTGAGCTTGCTAAGGTTTCAAAAGTCAGAAACAAAATTATTGTCCTTGCAAGTACGAATTTCATTGCTTGCGATATATTCTGAAATTAACAAACATTCGTCCGGCCCAACTGCAACGAATTTAGCAACCAAAAAATCAAAGATCCCACCCGAAAAATAGTTGATGGTACAATTTGCGTGAACCAAATGGTTGTTGACGCCGACAAAGAAGCGATTAATGAAGTTTTTTAAAACAGGGATTACTTGCACGACTGTTAGATTACCCACAAATGTAATTAAAAGCTCAACATTTTGATATTCGAACAAAGCCCTGTTTTAGAAAATTTCTTTAATATTTATGTTACCTGCATCTGCTGCTGTTCGTTCAAAGCACTGATGTTTGAGGCTCGCAAAATGGGTGTTTCTTAGACGTTCACGCGAGCTATGGTACGGTTGCTTAGTTTTTTTTGGGTGGGGTATATTTTGCCGCTACGCTGTGGCCGGGC
>JANOBN010000423.1:0-6920 GCA_031411675.1 Bacteroidota bacterium
TGAGCCCAACGAGCTACCTCTGCTCCATCCCGCAATATGTTTTTTATACCTTCTTATCTCTCATTCAGAACCTAAGTCCGCCACCCGGCGGATGAGCCCAACGAGCTACCTCTGCTCCATCCCGCAATATGTTTTTTATACCTTCTTATCTCTCATTCAGAACCTAAGTCCGCCACCCGGCGGATGAGCCCAACGAGCTACCTCTGCTCCACCCCGCAATGTGGGTGCAAATGTAACTACTTTTCTGTCTTAAAAAAGATGGTTACTGCCCTTGTGTAAAACAATAAACTTCAAATCACATTCACCTCAGGCTCAATGGTTATGCCGAACTTTTCTTGCACGGAACGCTGTATTTCCAATGCAAGTGCATAAATCTCCTGCCCGGTTGCACCGCCATAATTCACCAAAACCAGCGCCTGATCTTTATGGGAACCCGCATTCCCTACCCGTTTTCCCTTCCAGCCGCATTGCTCTATTAACCAACCCGCCGCAATTTTCATTTGCCCCTCGCCGGCAGGATAGGCTACTAATCCGGGATGTGCAGCCTTCACCGCTTCATATTGTTGAATGGAGATTTCAGGATTTTTAAAAAAGCTGCCGGAATTCCCCAAAACTGCAGGATCGGGCAATTTACTCTGACGGATATGAATAACAGCATCACTGATGGCTTTAATGCTTAACTCCTTAACTCCCATCCGTTGTAATTCCGTTTCAATTGCACCATATCGGGTATTAAAAACGGGCTTCTTAGTTAATTTGAATGTTACCGAAGTGATTATATATTGGCCTTTCAGTTCTTTCTTGAAAACACTTTCTCTGTACCCAAAATTACATTCTTCCTTCCTAAATGTTTTTTGCTGAAGATCACTGATTCGTATAGCCTCCAGCTCCTGAAAAACATCTTTTAACTCTACTCCATAAGCACCGATATTTTGCATGGGTCCTGCTCCTACATTGCCGGGAATAAGACTTAAATTTTCCACCCCTGCCAGCTTATGCTCTATACAATAAAGTACAAACTGATGCCACGACTCCCCTGCTCCTGCTCTCACCAATACATAATCCTCCTCTTCATGAATCACCTGAATACCCTTAATGCTGTTCTTAATCACCAGCCCCTTAAAATCTTTTGTCAGCAGCAGATTACTACCACCGCCAATGATCAATAAAGATTTCGCTGCGCCTTGGTTTTGCTTTAAAACTGCGGCTAACTCATCCGTACCGGACACTTCACAAAACAATTCAGCTGAAACGTCAATACCAAAAGTATTGTAAGGCTTTAATGAAACAGCATGTTGAATATTCATCTTTGTACAAAAGTATCTGATAATATCAGCAAATCAGAATCGATATTTAATAGTTTTGCAGGGCGTTTTCCACAATGAAATTTCTATTTAACCACCTTCGATTACTAGCTTCCAGATTAGGTCTGCTATGGGGTTTGCTGTTGCTGATTAAGATATTATTCATGCTTTTAAACCGTCATTCTTTCAGCGGACTAACGCTGATTCAAATTCCGAGTATCTTATTAGCCGGGATGCGTTTTGATCTGGTGATGATTGTTTATCTGAATGGATTATTTATTCTTCTTCATCTTCTTCCATTTCCGTTTAGGGATCGACTTGTTTACCAAAGTATTTTGAAATTTATTTTTCTGCTGATAAATATTCCGGTTTTATTAATTGAACTAACTGACATTGCTTACTTTCCTTTTAATAATAAAAGAATGACCAGTGACATTGCGGGCGTTGCAGGTGCCGGTATAAGAAATGCCTTTTCATTTGCCATTGATTACTGGTATCTTTTACTTACTGCAATTTTAACTATATATATTCTTATCCACTTTTACCATAAGTGGGATAAAAAACAGACTCCGGTTAAATATAATTTTATCCTGCAACTTAGTTTGTTTTTAATTGGTGCAGCCTTTTCCGTTGTTGGTGCACGTGGCGGTTTGCAAAATATTCCGGTTACTCCTGCCAATGCCTCGCAATATACCGATGTACGTTATGCTCCTTTAGTGCTTAATTCTACTTACAGTATTATGTATTCAAAGCTGAATCCGGGTGTTACTGAGAAGCAATACATGACGGAAATGCAGGTGAGTGCTATATTGCAAAAACAAGCCACTTATAACGGAAGAGGGGAAAGACCTAACATCATGCTCATTATTTTAGAGAGTTATGCAAGAGAATATATTGGTTATTATAACAACGGAGTTGGATTTACACCATTTACCGATTCACTGCTTGAACACAGTCTGGTATTTACTAATGCTTTTGCCAATGCTGAACGAAGTAATAAATCTATTTGTGCATTACTCGGCGGGCTTCCTTCTATTTTAGATGATGCTTTTGTTAATACGGTTTATAGTGCAAACTGTTTTAACGGAATTGGCACCTATTTAAAAAGTAACGGTTATTACACCAGCTTTTTTCATGGCGGTATAAATGGCGAATTTAAATTTGATTCATTTACCAGCGCTGCCGGGTTTGATCATTACTATGGCAAAAACGAATTCGGAAATAACAAGTTCTTTGACGGCAATTGGGGAATATATGATCATCACTTTTTTAATTATACAGCCGGTGTTTTAAATGAGCAACCTCAACCTTTCTGCTCGGCAATATTTTCTATTTCTGCTCATCATCCATTTAACGTGCCGGCTGAATTAAAACCGATGATACCGGATGGTGATAAAGTGATTCATGAAGCAATAGGTTACTCTGATTATGCTTTAAAGAATTTCTTTAAAAAAGCATCAACAATGCCGTGGTTTAAAAATACCGTTTTCATCATAACTGCTGATCACACTTTCGGTTATGGAGAACATCCTCCAATGTATAGCAATGCAGCAGGAAATTACCGTGTACCTATAGCTATTTTTAAAGGAGATGGCTCTATGAAACATGAAGATGATGCCACACTCTCTCAGCATCTTGATATTCTGCCAACTATTCTTGATGTTAGTAATTATAACGGTACAGCAAATACTTATGGAAAAAGTCTGTTAAGAAAATATGCTCCACGATATGCAATACAGTTCAAAAATAACATTTATCAGATTGTTGATGAACGGTATATTTTATTTTTTGATGGCAAAACAAGCATCGGATTATATGATTATGTAGATGATGTTTCCCTGGAAAATAATCTGCTTTCAAGTCTGACACTAAAAAGAATTGAAATGGAAAATTATGGCAAGGCTCTTATTCAGGATTATTTCCATTCATTGAACAAAAACAGCATGTGTAAGTAGCCATGATTGAAAGTTGTGCGGCTATTTATTTAATACCGGTATTTCTCTTTCCATCTGGTTTTTAAAAAACGGCGCATCTCTTCTTCTCTTGCATTTTGTCCGGGATTAAAAAACACTGTCCCACTCAAAGCATCCGGCAAATATTCCAGATTTACGAAATTCAATTCATGACTATGAGCATATTCATAATCCTTACCATAGTTTAATTGCTTCATCAATTTTGTTGGGGCGTTACGCAAATGTAATGGCACAGGAAGGTCACCTGTTTTACGCACTTTCTCCAATGCATCTTCAATAGCCATATAACTGGCATTACTCTTTGGTGATGAAGCCAGATAGGCAGCAGTTTGTGATAAGATGATTCTGCATTCCGGAAAACCAATTAGCTCCACTGCCTGAAAGCAATTCACAGCCAGGACTAAAGCATTCGGATTTGCATTACCCACATCTTCACTTGCAAGAATCACCATTCTCCGTGCTATGAAACGCGGATCTTCGCCGCCTTCAATCATGCGCGCTAACCAATATACTGCTGCATTTGGATCACTTCCCCGCATCGATTTTATAAAAGCAGAAATAATATCGTAATGTTGTTCACCACCTTTATCATATACAGCCATCTTGCGCTGCACCACTTCCTGCACTTTTTTGTTGGTAATTATTACCGGCTTTTTTTCACCGGAATTTACTACCAGTTCCAGTATGTTCAATAATTTTCGTGCATCACCGCCGCTCAATCCGATTAATGCATCTGTTTCTTCCACCACTACTTTACGCTCCGAAAGAAAAGCATCTTTTAGAATAGCTTCGTGAATTAGTTTTTCAAGATCTTCTTTCTCTAATCCATTTAATATATATACTTGACATCTGGAAAGCAGCGGCTGTATCACTTCAAATGAAGGATTTTCAGTGGTGGCCCCTATTAATATGATCACCCCCTGCTCTACTGCACCAAGCAATGAATCTTGTTGTGATTTGTTGAAACGATGAATCTCATCTATAAATAACACTGCTTTACCGGCTTCCTTTGCATGTGTTATAACTTCACGCACATCTTTAACACCACTGCTAATAGCACTTAAGGAGAAAACAGGTAATCCGGCTCTTTCTGATAATATATATGCTAATGTTGTTTTACCAACGCCGGGAGGCCCCCATAAAATCATGCTTGGCAAATTTCCTGTGGCAAGCAATTTTGTAAAAACTCCGTTCTCTCCTGTTAAATGACTTTGCCCGATAATATCACTTATCTGCTTTGGACGCAATCGTTCCGCCAATGGTTTTAACGGGGCATTCATGGTAATGATGAAGTCTTCAGGATACTTTTAACTACAATTTCAATACGGTTATTCACTTGATGATCTTCCTCTAAACATAAAATACCATTCACACAATTGTTTAATAACTTGGCTTCTCCATATCCTTTTGCAGTTAAACGATCTGCTTTAATGCCTCTGGTTGTGAGGTACTGTGTTAACAGCTCCGCGCGTTTCTGAGTTAACTTCAGATTATCTGCATCGCTTCCACGTGAATCGGTAAATGAAGCTACTTCAACTTGTAAGCGCGGATTATTGGATAGAAGCTGAACCAGGGCTTCCAATGAATCTCCTGATTCCACTTTCAATTGCCAGTCCTTCTTTTTAAAATCAATACCACGGAATATTACCGGCTTGCCAATAAATATTCTGTCAAGCATTACATTAACCGGCAAATTTGCAGATAGCCTTCTTCCCTTTGTTGATAGCGTTACACTTTTGCTGTAAAACTCCCTGTTATCGAATGAAAAAGTATATTCCTTATTATGGGATAAATTAAAACTAAATCGCCCGAGGCCCATGATAGTCACTGCTGTATCTCTCTTTCCATGTTCATACACTGTAATTTCTGTTGCTTGTGAGGAGTTACCCAAATCAGCACAGGACAATGAAATATTAGCAGTAAGGTGTGGTTTGTTTCTGGAGAAGGAATATATTTTATCAACTCCGGCTAAACGGTTTGAGCTAAAGAAACCGGTTCTGTCCAATGAATCGATGATAAAACCAAAATCATCTTTTGAAGAATTGATTGGTGCATTTAAATTTTCTACTAAATTCCACTCATCATCTGTTTTCAACGCCATATAAACATCCAACCCGCCCATACCAATCTGGCCATCGGATGAATAAAATAAGGTAGAGTCATTTTGTAAAAAAGGAAATACTTCATTACCGTCTGTATTTACAATAGGGCCCAGATTTACCGGTTGTGACCAATTGTTGCCTCCCAGCCAGTTTACTTTATATATATCCATGCCGCCATAACCCCAGGGTATATCTGAAGCAAAATAGATCACAGAACCGTCGCTATTAATTGCCGGATGACAAATAGAATAATCATCACTGTTAAAGGAAAGCTGTGGATCAATCTTCCATTGTCCATCCTCAGTGTGTGCTTTATATATTTTTAAAACATTGAGATTCTTCTTATTTTTTTCAATCTTATTACTTAAATAATTGTTCCGGGTAAAATACATAGTGGAATAATCCTTCGTAAAAACGGCGGGGCCTTCATTAAACCTTCCGTTTACTTCACCACGCAAGGGTTCAGGGTCAATCCAGTTTCCCTTATCTGTTCTGGCTGCATAAAAGAGATCGAGATAACGTTTGCCGGTCCAGTCTGACTTACTATTACTTAACCCTTTAAAACTTTTATCGGTAAGAAAAACAATGCCCGATCGATAATAAACAGGGCTAAAATTATCCTCGCCCAATCCGTTAAATCGTAATTGTTGAATAGAATACAATGAAGTATCAGAAAAAAACTGATCCATAGAATCACAGGATAGCAACAGGCGCTGTGCTTTAAAATCATTGCGGTTTAATTCCAGATATTCATTAAAATATTGTTTCGCTTCCAGGCATTTGCCATTTTTCATTAAGGCTTCTGCAAGGTACATTTTCCATTTTGGTGGCGCTCCGGGTTGCTTAATTGCCTTTTTATACCAGTACTCTGTTTTAATATCGTTACCGGTTAACCGATAGCATTCTGCCAGCCGTGGTATTGCTTCATCCACTTTTTTCTTTTGTAATACCCATTCATAATCCTTGATTGCTTCAGCATAAGCATACTGCTGATAATTCTCATTTGCCGTTCGCAACCGTATAGACAGGCATCCACTTAACAGGAAAATTGCCGTTACTGATAAAAGGATATATATTTTTGATTTATACATCAGAAGTATCGGGGAGTTTTCATTTTTAATACGTCATATCCGAAATCATATCCCAGCATAATTTCATGAGATCCGCTCTGATAAGTGCGCAATTTTCCTATTGAATAATCGTAAGAGTATCCGATCCGAAACTTACGGTTTACCTGATACTCCAGTAATGCAACAATGGCATCGTTACTACGATAAGAGGCTCCAATCCAAAATATATCATTAATCAGTACATTTAAGTTAAGGTCAAACTGCATTGCGCCATTCTTTTCATATTTTAAAAGAAGTGATGGCTTTAGCTTAAAATCCTTTTCTGTTTCTATAACGTATCCTGTTGTAAAAAAATATTTGCGACCATATTGATAAACTATGGTATCAGACTTGACGGAAAATTTTTCATTTCTGTTGTAACTGATTAATCCGGGAACAGAAAATCCGGCATAAAAAAGTGGTTCAAAATAG
>JANOBN010000424.1:0-2172 GCA_031411675.1 Bacteroidota bacterium
AAACAATTTCACAACAGGTACAGTTGATTCCAGGAAAGGAAATCGAGCAGTCGCAATCGCAAACTACGGCTGAGGTCATGGCTTCTACAGGTAAAGTATTCGTTCAAAAAAGCCAGATGGGTGGTGGCAGTCCTGTAATCAGAGGATTTGAAGCTAACAGGATTTTATTGGTTATTGACGGTGTTAGAATGAATAATCTGATTTATCGTGGAGGTCATTTACAGGACATCATTAAAACCGATAATAATTCATTTGAAAGAGTCGAAATATTATTCGGACCATCATCTACGATTTATGGCAGTGATGCATTAGGTGGCGTGATTCATCTTTATACTAAAAAACCATTGTTTGCATCCGAAACAAATAATCCGAATATTAAAGTGAATGCCTTCTCCCGTTTTGGAAGTGTGAATAAAGAAATGACCGGGCATATTGATGTTAATTATGGAACCTCAAAATTTGCATCTCTTACCTCCATTACATATTCCAATTTCGATGATCTGAAAGGGGGAAAAAATCAAAATCCATTTTTTTCCGGATCGTATGGTGAACGACCATATTATGTGGAACACATTAACGGAATGGACTCATTAGTAAAAAATGTAGATCGTTACCTTCAGGTACAAAGCGGGTATTCTCAATATGATTTATTACAAAAATTTGCTTTCAGACAAGGTGATCACATAATTCATGGTTTAAATATTCAGTATTCTAATTCCACTGATGTACCTCGCTATGACCGTTTAACTGATCCGACCGGAACAGGATTAAAATCTGCAGAGTGGTATTATGGCCCACAACAAAGAGTGATGGCTGCTTATGATTTAAACATCAACAATAATGCTTCTTATTTTCAGAATATACACTTAGGATTAAACGGACAACAAATTGAAGAAAGCAGACATAACCGTAACTTTGGAAGCAATTTCAAGAATCATAGAATGGAGAAAGTGAATGTGTTGGGTGCAAATCTTGATCTTCAGAAAATAATACATAATCATAGTATTCGGATTGGTGCTGATATGCAGTTGAATGATCTTACTTCCACTGCAATGCGGCAGAATATTGTAGTAGATACCAGTGCAAAATGGTCCACCCGTTTCCCTGATGGAGAAAATAAAATGAACAACTTTGCTGCATATATATCTCATACCTGGCTTATCAATGAAAACCTAACCTTAACAGATGGCATTCGTGCCGGCTATTCATCACTTCACTCCACTCTGGAAGATACAGTTGTATTGCCTGACCCGCTTCCGGCCGCTCTGCCCTATAAAACAATTGATCAACAAACGCCTGTATATTCCGGAAGTATTGGCATCATTCATTCTCCTTCTGACGATTTAAAACTTTCGTTATTAGTTTCAACCGGCTTTCGGGTACCGAATTTAGATGATGTTACTAAGCTATTTGATCCTTCACCGGGTACGGTTATTGTTCCAAATGTTGATTTAAAGCCGGAGAGAACCGTGAATTATGAGGCAGGCATTACCAAACTATTTAATGATAAAGCACAATGGGAAAACACGGTTTACTACACTGAATTATTCGATGCAATTACTATTGCCGATTTCAAATACAATGGTGCTGATTCTATTCTATATGACGGGCAATTAAGCAAAGTGACGGCTAATCAGAATAAGGGCAGAGCGTATATATATGGCTTCTCTTCCAATTTCAAATCGCAAATAAATCAGCATTTTAATCTGGCATTATCCATGAACTATACGTATGGCCGTATTAAAACTGACAGCAGCGATTACCCGCTGGATCATATACCTCCATTTATGATGCAAATGCAGATGAATTATAACAATGTGGGATTTGATGCAGGATTTGCTGTTACCTATAATGGCTGGAAAAAACTGTCGAATTATAATTTGGGCGGCGAGGATAATGAACAGTATGCTACACCTGATGGCATGCCGGCATGGATTAATGCTAAAATAAATTTTGGATTTAAAATCTGTAAATTAGTTACGATACAAGCCGGAATAGATAATATTTTCGATACACAATACCGCACTTTTGCAAGTGGTATAAATGCACCGGGGAGAAATGTGTTTGCTGCTTTACGGTTTCATTATTAAATAAAAATAGTTATCATTGTAAAATGGTAAGGCTCTGGTAATATAATTTATAATATTCACATAGCCTTTCTAATTTTCTTTC
>JANOBN010000425.1:0-6626 GCA_031411675.1 Bacteroidota bacterium
GGCTCCTTCGGCTAATATTCCGTATGAAATGCAAGCAAAGGAACATGGGTAAAATAAATCATATTTTTACTCAGACTATTTTCAAAAATCCTTTTAAACGCTGACATTCTGCGCATGGAAACGCAAAGTAAATCGGTATTGTTTTCAATTACAAAATGATTAATTCCATCAGCAGTATCACCTGCATCAATCAGTTTAAATGAAATATTGTTATATTCTGATTCATTCCTGACATGTCCTGTATACATTTCCAGTTCATTATATTGATTTGTTCTGCTTTTTCCGGCATCAGTGATATGAAGCAAAGTTACTTTTGCATCAAACATACGAGCCAGATTGATCGTTGAATATATATTTTCAAAATCATTTTCAGAATAATTGGTTGCAAATACAATTCGTTCAATTTTTCGTAAGGTGGCATCAGGCGGAATAACTAATACAGGGCATGCGGCGCGGCGTACTAAATCGGCAGAATTGGAAGTGAAAATGCTGATAAAACCATGCTCATTGTGCGTTCCTAAAACTAGAAGGTCTGCTTTTATACTTGCTTCTTCCTTTATTATTTCAGCCTTTGTCGTACCCTCTGAAACATGCGTCACAATTTTCATTCCCGGAAAATGCACTTCACAATCCTTCTTCCAGTCATTCAACTCATTGATCACATCTTCCTTCAGATTTTGTCCGGGAATATCCACCGGAATATCTGTTGCATATTCAGGAACATTATAAGCATGGAAAAGTACCACATTGGCACCAATTTTCTGATTGACAAACAATGCATAAATCAAAGCATTCTTTGATGATAATGTAAAATCAATGGGGACAAGTATGGTTTTCATAGGGCAGATAATTTCTGCAACAAGGTAAAACTAATAATGATATTAAAAAAAATAAATGCAATTTTATTTATGGGTATTCTCCAATTAATCACTGAAAAGTTGTAGTCCCGGAAACTACTCAATATCGCGCTCATTATAATCCGGTTTTTCCGGCTCATTACTAATTACATTCTGCATATTTTTGCCGGCTTCATTCTCATCTTCGAGCGTCCAGCCATCAGTAGCTGATGTTACCAGCCAGATACTGCCTGATTTACGAAACACCTGAACATGTAATCCATAATCCTGTTCAAACATTTCTTCCAGTTCAAATACTTTCATATCTCCATGAATTACCATTCTTCTGGAACCGCGGATATGACCCACTGTGAAAATTTTCTCATTTTCCTTGTACATACTGTGTGCTGAACTGGTAGTACCTCTTTTATGAGCCTCATGGAAGAACTCGAGCTTAAGAAATGGAAAGGCTGCATTAAAATCATTCTTAATGGTTTCAAACGTAGTTTGATTGGTGAGTCTAATTTCTTTTGTAGTTTCCATATCCTGACAAATTTAATGGCCAATTATTTATTGATTATAGGTCTTTATCATAAAGTTATATGATTGATATCTTAATTGGCAGGAGGAGTTGAACTAAAAATAAATGTTTCAACGGAACTGCCCATCATTATTTTTCAGAACTTAAGTTAATGACTTTTGGTTTTGCTTTCCTTTAATGATTCAGTAATTATCCCTTTGAGAACTTTCAGATCAATATCTTCCAGTTTATTTACATAGATACAACCGCCGGAGGTTTTATGTTTACCTAATTTTTTAATTGCTTCGGCATGTTTCGTATGATCGATCATCAGGTATAAGGACAGGTTAGCTTTGCGTGGAGAAAACCCTATCAGGAACCAGTCAACTTCTCTGCCACTGGCCGGACTTTTATATCTTTTATTTCCAAAGCCAATAAGTGAACTACCCCACATTTTTGCGTCTTCTCCACTAGCCTTTTTCATCATTTCCAACAACACAAAACTGTCTTTTTGCTTTTGCTCATCCTTAACAGAGTTGACAAAATCATCAACGCTTAATGATGTTTCATTTGTTTTAATTTTTGCAAGTTTTGATTTCTTCTCTGCCATTTTTTTATTAATATTTCCAAAAAGGTAGCTAAAATATTTTTATATTGTTTGTGCTTTTCGCAAATTCTCTGCTTAAACTTACGGCTATATTAATTAATTTTTAAAAAACGGGAATGGCTGATTAAACCAGAACCAATTAATTCGAGGATATATAAACCCGTAGGGAAATCAACTATTATTTCGTGGTTTTGTGGATTAAGTATTCCTTCCATCAGACAGGCACCCTCCGAATTATAAATTCTGAACCGGTCAAACGAACATGCAATGTTACTCAGAAAAAGAGAGGAATGCACAGGATTGCCAATAATCAGCTCAATTCCTTTATCAATCTCCGTCATATTTAAACCGACTGTACCAACCGTTATTTGTTGGATCAGTGAATCAGTTTTGCCGCATCTTTCCACCACCAGTTTCACCGTATATATTCCGGATGAATTGTATTGATGAACAGGATTTAACACCGATGAAGTATTGCCATCACCAAAATCCCATATTGCATTTAAAAAATTAGCGGAAGTATTTACAAATGAAATCTGATTTAGCCCGGATGAATTATATATATAACCTGCATGAGGATCATATTCACCAACATGCAGGGAAAGCAAACTATCGAACACAACAGCTCTTGCCGCATCTCTTATATTTGCTGCATCTGCTGCCGGCAATCCGGCGTCAAAAGAAATTAACGTGGGGTTTTTGCGGAATAATACGGAATAAAACGTACAGGCAGCAGCGTAAGAACCGGCTACTGCAGGATGACTCTCGTCCGTCTGATATAATTCTATCAATGGGTAATTCTGACGAATATAATTCCATACTTTACCTACAGGTGATAAGAAAGCACTATTACTGTCAGCCATCATACTATATCGCAGATTCAACAAACTATCCATACCGCTGTAGGTGCATACAGGAGGCCAGTTAACGCAATTAGAAGCATCTCCGTTCTTTCTTCCCCACGTCATGTAGAATACTGTTTCACCGCACGGGCTTGCGCTGTTTACTAAACTGTCCAGCATCCTTGCATAAGGAAAAACATCCGTTTGAACCTGACCTGGCGGGAAAGAAGGTAACTGACTTTGTTCCTGTAAAATAACATAGTCCCAATTTCCTGTTGCAATTTTACTTAAGGAGGTGGAGTTTGTTGAATGCAATTGCAACGTATAACCACCGGGTGTATTGCTGTCGTAATAAACAGAATCACCGGTGGAAGATGCAATGTCTGCAATCATTTTTGGTAAATCATTTACATAGGTATAACTATTACCTACAAAAAGTGTTCTTACAGGTATAACCTGCCCATGAGCGTTAATAAAGAAAATGCATACAATAAAAGTAAGTATATATTTCATCTTATAATTCACTTTAGAGCGTGTCATAAAATCTCGTTACCAAAGGTAATCAATCTTGTTAATAAGAAACAATTACATTCGCAGCATGATTATTCTCTCCTATCTGGCAGCCTGCCTTATTGGTGTTTCATTGGGTCTTATTGGCGGCGGAGGTTCTATCCTTACAGTGCCGGTATTGGTGTATTTGTTTAAAGTGCAACCGGTTCTTGCCACGTCCTACTCTCTTTTTATTGTAGGAACAACAGCACTGGTCGGTGCTCTGCCCAAGCATCGACAAGGATTGGTTAACATGAAAGCAGTTCTGATTTTTGGAGTACCTTCCATCATTGCCGTATTTGCCACCAGAAGCTTTCTGGTCCCGTTAATTCCGGGTCATGTAGCAACAATTGGCACGCTTGTAATCACCAAAAACATACTATTGATGTTGCTGTTTGCTTTACTCATGGTGGCCGCATCTTTATCAATGATTCTGAAAAATAAAGTGGTTAATGAAAAGGATTTATCGAAAGAATTGCATTTTAATTACCCTTTAATTCTTCTGGAAGGTTTGGTTGTTGGAGTCCTTACCGGCTTAGTAGGTGCCGGAGGAGGATTCCTGATTATTCCGGCTTTGGTAATGCTTAGTAAATTACCAATGAAGCAGGCGATCGGCACCTCCTTGTTAATTATAGCAGCTAAATCATTGATTGGTTTTTGTGGTGATTTATCACACTATACTATTGACTGGTTTTTGCTGATTAGCGTAACATCCGTTTCTGTAGCCGGTATTTTTATTGGTGACAGGATGAGCAAAAAAATTCACGGAAATAAACTGAAGCAGGGTTTCGGCTGGTTTGTTCTGGTAATGGGTATATATATAATTGTGAAGGAAATTTATTTTCCATCCGCCCATTAATTCCGGAAAAAAAATAAATTACTACTTACTTACAATTAAGCCAATCAAACGATAACAAAGTTTAGCCAGTGTATATTCGCTTAATACATTGTCGTGAGCCGGTGCACATTCTACAATATCAAAACCAACTACTTTTTTACGCGCTACCACTTGTTGTAAAAAATCAATCGTTTCCTGCCAGAATAACCCTCCTGGCTCGGCAGTTCCTACAGCGGGTATCACAGCAGGATCAAAACCATCTGCATCAATTGTGATATAAACGTTATCACTTAAATGTGAAATTGCCGATTCCATCCATTGTGGATTATTACGGATATCATGAGAATACAAGGTGTGAATTTTATTGGAAGAAGCACTTAATTCTGCCTCTGCCTTACTTAATGCACGAATACCCACCTGCGTCAAAGGCACATCCAGCTCATGTACACGAGCCATTACCGATGCATGACTGTAAAGATTATCATTATATGAAAAACGTAAATCGGCATGTGCATCAATCTGCAACACACTTAAGTTTTTATATTTCTTTAAATGTGATTTTACCAATCCAAGAGTTACTGTATGCTCTGCACCTAATGAAATAACAAATTTACCGTCTTTAATAAACTGGTCAGTAGCTTCTTCAATAAATGCTATTGCTGCTGCATCTACTTTATGACTAAAATTTAAAGGCTGTGCTGTTGCAATTCCACATTGCTTATATGTTTCTATGCCCAGCATCTCATCATAAAACTCTACAAATTTGGAGGCACGAAGAATGGCTTCCGGACCTTTTGCAGAACCGGAGACATAGGATGATGTATGCTCATAGGGTAATGACTGAATAACAAATTTGGATTTTTCATAACGGCAAAGATCCGTTTCAGTTATACCAAGAAAATTTTTCTCGTAATCGTAAAATTGCATATTCTTATTATTTTTATTCGCAAAAAGTTAACTTAGTAGATATTTGCGCAGGAATTAATAAATAAGTTATTTCTATTTTTTTTGTTAACAATTTTTTTGGAATTTGTTGTTTTTTGTCGTTCGAAAACAATCATATTTCCAACTTTCTATCAGATCAATTTTTGAACCAGGTCAGCTGCCTCTTTTAATAATATTGCAGAGTACACTTTTAGCCCGCTGTCATCAATAATCTTTTTCGCTTCTACTGCATTAGTGCCTTCTAAACGAACGATGATTGGAACAGGAATTTCTCCGATGTTTTTATATGCATCCACAATACCCTGTGCAACACGATCGCAGCGAACAATGCCTCCGAAAATATTAACCAGGATAATTTTCACATTCGGATCTTTTAGAATAATTCTGAAAGCAGCTTCAACTCTTGCTGCATTGGCAGTTCCTCCTACATCCAGAAAATTGGCAGGTTCACCACCCGCTAACTTGATAATATCCATAGTAGCCATTGCTAGTCCTGCACCATTTACCATGCATCCTACATTACCATCCAGCTTTACATAATTAAGATTGTTTTCTCCCGCTTCTACTTCAGTTGGATCTTCTTCTGCAATATCACGCATCGCTGCATAGTCGGGATGACGGAATAAAGCATTTTCATCTAAATCCACTTTTGCATCAACAGCAATAATCTTATCATCAGAAGTTTTTAAAACAGGATTGATTTCAAACATGGAAGAATCAGTTTGATCATACGCTTTGTATAATGCTGCTACAAATTTTGTCATCTCCTTAAAAGCATTGCCGCTTAAACCGAGGTTGAAAGCAATTTTGCGTGCCTGAAATCCCTGTAAACCTACACTTGGATCAATCTCTTCTTTAAAAATTTTCTCCGGGCTATGTGCTGCCACTTCTTCAATGTCCATCCCACCCTCAGTTGAATACATTATTATGTTGCGTCCGGTTTGACGATTCAGCAACACACTCATATAAAATTCTGCTGTAGCAGATGCGCCAGGATAATAGACATCCTGTGCAATTAAAACCTTATGTACTTTCTTTCCCTGAGGACCTGTTTGAGGAGTCACCAGATTCATCCCGATAATCTGCAATGCCCTTTCTTTTACTTCATCCAGCGATTTTGCCAATTTTACTCCACCCCCTTTTCCTCTTCCACCTGCATGAATCTGAGCCTTCACCACCCACCATTTAGTGCCTGTTCTCTCGCTTAATTCACGGGCGGCATCAACAGCTCTGTCGGCAGTATCTGCAACAATTCCTTCTTGTATGGACACTCCAAAGCTCTTTAAAATGCTTTTGCCCTGATATTCATGTATATTCATATGCTTTTTTAAATAGGATGGCAAATGTAATTAAAAGTGAAGACCTGTTAAAGAATTCCATCTATCAGAAACCTGATCCTGTATAATCATTAAAACAGACGATTGTAAAGGTGGATAAACTGCAAACCGAACCGTATATTTTGGCTATCCCTTACCATCTTCTCCCTTCC
>JANOBN010000426.1:0-3032 GCA_031411675.1 Bacteroidota bacterium
CTGTATCTGCTACTTTTAATTCAAATATCCAGTAGGCAATAAAGTTAAACATGGCGGCCCATAATACGGCAACAAAAGGAGTTAGCACTTTTGTAGACACAACCGTTGCAATGGAATTAGCAGCATCATGAAATCCATTGATAAAATCAAATATCAATGCAAGAGCGATTACAACAAACAACATACTTACTTCCATACCGGGAGCGAAGAATTATAGGTGGTGGTTAACAATTGTGTGATGGCGTTAAACGGAAGATTATATATATTCAATCTTACTTATCAGCTTGTGTTTTTTAGCTATGCCATTTTTATTAAGATGGAATCAATTACATTGGCTGCATCTTCACATTTGTCTGTGGCCGTTTCTAATGCTGATAGTATTTCCTTTTCTTTTATGATCTGAATTGCATCGGTTTCATTCTCAAAAAGCCGGGCTACGGCATTATCAAATACATCATCTGCATGATTTTCAATACTGTTTATTAACACCAGAGACTCACTTACATTACGGATACGGTCAAGGTTTTTAAGTTCATAAATCACTCTTCTCAGCTCTTCCGTTTGTGTTTGAAGTAATTCACTAAGCTTAATCATTTCCGGGCTGCACTCCATCACTTTATAAATACTGATTCTTTTGCTTGAACCATGTATGTAATCAAGTATGTCGTCAATGGCACTCACCAGCCGGTGAATATCTTCCCTGTCGAAGGGAGTAATAAAATTACGTGATAACTCATTAAATATCTCATGAGTGATATCATCACCGATATGCTCCAGTTTCTCTATCTCACGAATGAAATGTGCCCGCTCATCTTTATTGGATGAAGTAACTAACTGGTACATGATTTTCGCAGCTTCCTGAACGTTTAGTGCAGCTTTATCAAAGAGTACAAAAAACTTTTTATCCTGAGGAACAAAAAATTTTAATATGGATAGTTTCATATTTTATGGGGTGTGGGGCAAATATAACCGTTATGTTAACACATCAATTCCGTAACATCGCCTCCTACCTCCCTTGTTGGGCTTTCTTTAAGAGCAGAAAAACCATTTTTTATGTTTTATTAACACTTGTTCAATACCTTCTTAAAATAATCACATTGCACTAACTTTGCCCCACAAAAAAAGACCTATGAGCGCAATTGCTGACATCAAAGCCCGCCAGATCCTTGATTCCCGCGGTAACCCTACTGTAGAAGTTGACTTAGTCACCCAGGGGGGCTATTTTGGTCGTGCCGCTGTACCTTCCGGTGCCTCTACCGGCAAACATGAAGCCGTAGAACTGCGTGATAATGACAAAGCCGTTTATCTGGGCAAAGGCGTTACCAAGGCCATTCATACTATTAATACAGTGCTAAAACAGGAACTCATTGGCATTTCGGTTTTTGACCAGTCAGGGATTGATAAAGTGATGAATGTACTTGATGGCACTCCTAATAAAAGTGTACTTGGCGCCAATGCAATTCTCGGGATTTCACTTGCGGCAGCGAAGGCAGCGGCTGCGGAAAGCGGACTAAGCCTTTACCGTTATGTTGGTGGCGTAAATGCCTGTACTCTGCCGCTACCGATGATGAATATTCTAAATGGCGGTGCGCATGCCGATAACAGCATCGATTTTCAGGAATTTATGGTTATGCCTGTTGGAGCAAATACCTTTAGTGAGTCTCTTCGGATGGGGGTGGAAGTTTTTCATGCTTTAAAGAGTGTTTTAAAAGAAAAAGGATTCAGTACGAATGTGGGAGATGAAGGAGGCTTTGCCCCGAATTTGAAATCCAATGAAGAAGGAATTCAATATGTACTAAAAGCAATTGAAAAAGCAGGATATCGTCCCGGTGAAGATATATATATTGCAATGGATGCCGCTGCTACTGAGTTTTATGATGAAGCAAGCGGCATGTATGTCTTTAAAAAGTCTACAGGCGATAAACTGACCTCCTCGCAAATGGTCAATTTCTGGAAGGACTGGTGCAGTAAATATCCTATTTTATCCATTGAAGATGGTATTGCTGAAGATGACTGGAAAGGATGGGCAGATTTGACTGTTGCTACCGGAAAAACGGTACAATTGGTAGGAGATGATCTTTTTGTAACCAATGTTACCCGTCTACAGAAGGGTATTGATGAAAATATTGCTAATTCTATTCTGGTGAAAGTAAATCAGATAGGTTCACTTACAGAGACTATTAATGCGGTAAAGCTGGCACAGGAAAATAGCTATACAGCTGTAATGAGTCACCGTTCAGGAGAAACAGAAGACAGCACCATCGCCGACCTGGCAGTCGCTTTAAATACCGGTCAGATTAAAACCGGCTCCGCTTCCCGATCTGACAGGATGGCCAAATACAATCAATTATTAAGAATAGAAGAAGATCTTGGTCCATCAGCATTATTTAATGGCAAAAAATTTAAGTATATCCTTTAACAAAAATTTATGGTAGCTCCTGAGGACACTTTTTTGCCGAAAAACGAAGAAGAAGAAGACCCTGAAAAGGAGGATTCTGAATTGGATTCTGAGGAGGAATCCAAACAGGAAGAGGTTGTAGAAGGCAAAAGAAGGAGACGACATCGTCGGAAGATAAAAATCCGGAAGAGGGTTAAGATCAAAAAGAAGTCAAGTCCTCAAAAGAAGGCCCGCAAAATGCTGGAAACAGTAGCATGGGTTGTAATTGTTGCTGTATTTATTTTTGTTTTGGTGATGATAGTGCTTCAACTTGATTTGGACTCCAAGCACCGGCAGAAAAAACGTACAGCCTTTACTATGCCTGAAAGAAGCCAGCCTGTATCGGCAATAAATCAGGATAAAGATATATATAAAAAGCCCCTTACTTATTTCGTTTTTATTTAATAACTTCGTGACCTTATTTATCTAATTATTATTCCCTTTACGAATGGACCGCATTAAAGAAAAATTTGCAGAGAAAGCACTTCAACTGTATGAAGAAATCAAAGTACATATTAAAGAACAAGGCGATCATGTACTAGGTAGTTATACCAAAGAGCAGGTCTATCAGGCCATGAAAGTCATGATGGGCATG
>JANOBN010000427.1:0-6479 GCA_031411675.1 Bacteroidota bacterium
GTTTGGGATTTAAATACAATGAAGGTAGTACAGCGCATTGATAAAGATGCAGGAAATGGTCATGGCTACTCTGTAAACTGTTGCATCTGGATGGATGATTTATTAATTTCTTCGGGTGATGACAGAATGATTATTGGTAATGAAGTTGATTTGAAATACTGATTATAAAACAATCTTTATCCCGGGAATCCTTTAAGGATTGACTTATCTGTTATGGCTTGTATTTCAATTTCTACAATCTGATTAAAGGCAGAAATCGCAACGAATAATATCACGAAAATGAGATTTAACTTTCAAATTATCTTTTCAAGATAAACTTTTTATTATTCAAAAATGATAGCACTTTACCTACCTCAAAAAGCCTTACTTTTGCTCCATGCGTGAATCAGAAATTAATCCGGAAAAGGAAAATCTCTCCGGCGCAGAACGCGAAATTGAAAAAGTGCTGCGTCCATCGGAGTTTGAAGATTTTACCGGACAAGAAAAGGTAGTGGAAAACTTGCGGATTTTTGTAAAGGCAGCCAAACAACGCGGCGAAGCACTGGATCATGTTTTATTGCATGGCCCTCCCGGACTCGGTAAAACAACACTGGCAAATATTATTGCCAATGAATTGGGATCAGGTATTCGTATCACATCCGGTCCGGTATTGGATAAACCCGGTGATCTTGCAGGATTACTTACGAATCTGGAAACAAACGATGTTTTGTTTATTGATGAAATACATCGGTTAAGTCCTATTGTGGAGGAGTATCTCTACTCTGCAATGGAAGATTATAAAATTGATATTATGATTGAGAGCGGACCTAATGCCCGTTCTGTACAAATAAAATTGAATCCGTTTACACTGGTGGGTGCGACTACGCGTTCCGGATTGCTTACTTCTCCCTTGAGAGCGCGTTTTGGTATTACATCTCGCCTTGAATATTATGATGTGAAGCGATTACATCTGATTGTTTTAAGAGCTTCATCCATTTTAAAAATTGAAATTAGTGAAGAGGCTGCATTTGAGATTGCCCGCCGCAGCAGAGGTACGCCAAGGATTGCCAATGCACTTTTACGACGTGTGCGTGATTTTGCACAGGTAAAAGGTAATGGAAGCATTGATCTGAAAGTAACACACTATGCATTGTCTGCGCTTAATGTGGATGAATACGGATTAGATGATATGGATAACAGAATTCTCTCTGTTATTATTGATAAATTTAAAGGTGGTCCTGTTGGACTAACCACTATTGCAACGGCTGTAGGTGAAGAGTCGGGCACTATTGAAGAGGTGTATGAACCATTTCTTATAATGGAAGGATTTCTGCAACGTACACCTCGTGGTCGTGAAGCAACTGATAAAGCATATAAACATTTGGGGAAAGCAAAGTCGCCAAAAGACAATACCCTTTTCGATTAACAAAATCTTCTTGTTTATTTATTCCCGGAAATTTATATATATACGATGTCATCTGCCGGAAATAAAAAATTAATTACCACAGAAGCATTACGACTGGGATTTAACTATGTTGGATTTTCAAAAGCTGATTTTTTAGAAGAAGAAGCTCCGCGTCTGGAACAATGGCTATCACAAAACAGGCATGGACAAATGAATTACATGGAGCGTTGGTTTGATAAACGTCTCGATCCCCGCTTATTGGTTCCGGGTGCAAAAACAGTAGTTTCATTTCTTTTGAATTACTATCCGCAGGTAAAACAAAATGCCGGTATTCCTAAAATTTCGAAGTATGCTTATGGACATGATTATCATACCGTAATTAAGAATAAGCTGTTTGAATTATTACAATATATCAACGATAGCATTGGTGAAGTAAATGGTCGTGCTTTTGTTGATTCTGCACCAGTGCTGGATCGTGCATGGGCGAAGAAGAGTGGATTAGGATGGATCGGTAAAAATGGAAATCTCATTCATCCGAAAGCGGGTTCTTTTTATTTTATTGCTGAGATAATTATTGATCTGGAAATTGAGCCTGACGGACCTATTAATGATTTCTGCGGCTCCTGCACCCGTTGTATCGATGCTTGTCCTACAGAAGCTATTGTTGCCGATAAAATTGTTGATGGCAGCAAATGCATTTCTTATTTGACTATTGAATTAAAAGATGCAATACCCTCATCGTTTAAAAATAAAATGGATGACTGGATTTTTGGTTGTGATATTTGTCAGGATGTTTGTCCGTGGAACCGGTTTTCTACAGCTACTACAGAAAATGAATTTCAGCCGGATATTGCACAATTAAATAAATCCAACAAAGAGTGGTTAGAAATTACCGAAGAAGTTTTTCAGAATATATATAAAGATTCCCCGCTAAGTCGTACCGGCTTTAACGGAATAAAAAGGAATGTAAATTTTATCGAACTACCTGACGAAATGACTGAGCAATAATATCACTGTATTTATGTCCGAAGGTAGTCAGGCACCACATCATTAATAACTTTCTTTCATCTGCCTTCAGCCATTTAATTGCCTTCAATAATTCTTTTTTGAAGAGATTCCGGTCAAAACTCACTTTGGTGAGAATTTCCTTTGAGTATTCAAACATAGACCGCGTTTTGGAGTTGTTGCACAAATATAAATAGCATCCGGAATAAAAATGAAACTTTAACCTAATTTCTTACACACAAAAATGTGCAAAAAAACTAACTTTCGTTCCATCTGTAAGTTACATTTTCAAACCCTGCCAGATCCAGCACTCTATCAACAACTGTGGCCGCCAAAGCTTCAAAATCGACCGGCATACTATAAAAAGAGGGTGATGCCGGAGTTACAATAGCCCCTGCCTCTGTAACCGACTTCATATTGTTAATATGAAGGAGACTTAACGGAGTATCGCGGGTGATTAGAAGCAATTTACGACGCTCCTTTAACACCACATCAGCCGCTCTGGTGACCAGATCATTACTTATGCCATGTGCAATACGAGCCAGTGTGCCCATACTGCAGGGGCATATAATAAGAATGCCATATTTTGCAGAACCGGAGGCAAAAGGGGCGTTAAAATCCATTTTATTGTACTGCGTAAAAGGATAATTTTCATAGGCTTTATTCCCCAGCTCACTTTCCCAGATTTGTTTGGCATTGTTTGACATCACCACAGCCACGGCTTCCGTTTGATCACTCAACTTAACCAGCTTATCCAGTAAGACCTTAGCATAAATAGCACCGCTGGCTCCGGTAACTGCTACAACCACTTTATGTTTTTTACTGCTCATCTTTTAATGATTTAAAATAGTAACCAAGCATAAGCACAACAACTGAATTATACTGCCCTGCATTAAAAAACGGAGAGACCTTCCCTCCGAATTCCCTTACAGGCAGCACCGACTGAATGCCTCTCAGCGTTGCCTTAAAATGCTCGTCAAAACGATAGCTTACTCCTCCTGTAGCACTAATATCCAAAGTCTTAAACGGCAATTTTAGGATTAATTCCCCGTTTTCATTTTCCTCCAGCGAACTTACCAGATAGCCGGCAGCAGCGCCCAATGAAACATCTACATTTTTATTGAGATGGTAACTAAGCGTCAATGGCACTTCCAGATAATTGAGCCGCAATAAATACTGACTGGGATCACCCTGATCGAGTTTGCTTGGTTTACGACTTCCTTTTTGCAAGTATGATATTTCAAAAGACATTGCCAGATTTTTTGAAACAGGAGTTTCAACACCTGCGCCGAAAATAATTCCTGCTTTATCAAACCCTCCCAGAGCATCACCGGAAACCTGCGAAGCTGCAACTCCACCAAAAGCAAAAGCATTGAAATTTTGTGCGAGAGTAAACTTCATACTACTAACATAAAGTGCTGCAAGAACAAAAAACAGTTTCATCAATCTCAGGGAATTAATTTCACCTCTTCCACCTGAATTACCTCTCTGGATACACTATGAGATAATATTGCAACTACATGTACCTGTGCAGGATTAATATCGGCAGCAATTGCTGTACTTGTTTTATTAGTACTAAAACTTTGTCCTTTTATCGGATTAGTTGCCATCACGTCACCCCAGGTAGAAGTAAGTGCTCCGCGCAGCACATGACGGTGAACATAATTAGAGATATTGCCAATACCGGCCGGTGGTGCAGGAAAAGCCTGCCAGTTAATTACACTATCTTCTGTATAATAAATTGCTATCGTAACATCACCGGCTAAATCGTTTAAGATATCGGTTTTCACGGAAGCACTTATTACTCTGCTGGCTGCATCATAGGAAGGCGTAATTTTTATATATGCATCGGGTGCCTGTTGTAACAATGAATCAATTTTTCCTCCCCATTTAGGATAATCTACAATTCTGACGGAACCGTACATTTTACGGTCAATGGTGCCGATTGGAAATGGCTGAGTAGGTGGCACCATAGCATTATACAATTCTGTTCCTGTTGGTGTTTTAAAATCATAGGTAAAACTGCCGGTAGTATTTACGGTTGTCCAGAACCCGGCATGAACAGCTATTACTACCACTTGTTCACCCAACACCTGCTGTATGGTATTCGCTTCTTCATGCGCTGCCGGACAACCCTGACATTTATGTCCGGTATAATCTTCCAGCAAAATTTTTCTTACGGTATCATCCCCAATCACGGGTGTCTGAATATTTTCAGAATAAGGTCCTTCTACTTTATCACATGCTGCCACTAAAATTAATATATATAAAAATGCAATTGATCTGAATAATTGAATTGTTGTTTTCATGTTTTTGTTCAATTCCTGTTAAACTTTATATTGTACTCAAAGGTATTAAAATCTGCTGGTAACACTAAGACTCACTCCGTTAGAAGCCGGAACCACACGACATACGCCGCCAACACAAAGTAATCCTGCCCGCTGGCGGACATAGCCTAAGCTGAAACGATTGGAATTCCTGGTATAAACGAAAGAGCCATTATAATAATGGTAACGGTGATCGCTATCCTCATTGCCATAATTATACTCATCAAAAAAAGCGAATGACCAGTTTGGAGAAACGCTGTATTCAATAAGTGCCATGGCCCAGCTTCCTTTATCTTTATTAACGAGCATATGCTGAAATTCAGTTCTGATACTATGTATATCATCTATCTTCCACAACAATTCAACTACACCTGAGTGAATGGTAACCAACCCAAATCCATTTTTCCCTTCTATTACATCCTTATTATACACCTGATAAATATAAGTACCGATTACTTTCACTTTCTTAGATAACTTCTTAGTTACTTCCACACTGGCATCCTGATAAAACTTGGTTTCACCCAAAGATAAAAACTTTGTTTCATACCCTATGGTATCATTAATTGCAGGCGTTCTTTCAATATCATTTACAGAGGAAACATTCACTGCAATAGTAGTTCCATATTTACCTCCCATTGGTGTTCCTGATTTAAAATTAAAATAGAGTTCCCCGCTAATGCCCATTTCCCCGTTTGGCTGAGTAGCATAAGGATAGAGTGTTACCAACCGGTAAGTATGTTGCTTATTAATGGCAGGCAAATAATTTATCAAAAGCTGATTTACTGTTGCAGAGCGCTCGGAACGAAAACCCATATTATCAATTCTTTTAGCAGTAATTGCCGCACCAAATCCTTTCTTTGTATAGCTTCCGTATAAATAGAGCGCTTCCCCGTTCTTATAAATGAATCCATTTCCGATAAACGGATCGTTATACTTATAAGCGTACTCCGCATTAAACGCAAAATGACCATAATTAACATTTGTTCTGGCTGCATAAGATGCAACGTTTTCCGGCAATATTCTAACCAGATCATCATCAGCCTGATATTTACTCACAAAGCTTCCTCCTACACCTACTCTCAGTTTATTGTCTTTCCAACTTTCAATCACATCACTAAACTGAATATCAGCATCTGCTCCCCTTACTAAACCTTCCCCTAGTTCAAAAAAATCACGCTGTCTTCCAACAATGCCTTTTAATGTTATGCCGCTTATTGGTTGATAAGCTACACGGATTCCATCCATAGCATTATCCAATCCCAATGCTCGTTCTTCATAACTTCTAAAGATTAACCCATTACCAAACTGGTCATAAAAATTACCTACTGTAACATCAATGCCTTCATACTTATATCCGGCATAACGAAATGGTATTCCGCTGCCCTGATAGCGAGAGTCAAAACCAAGTAGTGGATTAAGGTAAGCCTCATAACGCAACCCTGCACGAAAATCTCCATTAATGTAATTCAGATTCAGAAAACCATTGTTCAGCAACTTTTCTTTTACTTCCGGCGCTTCAATCGCGGAGTCTGCTTTATAGTATTGGGAATTGATTTCAAAGTTTCCGCTAATGCCGGATGGCAATTGCTGTGCTCCTGACCTGTAATTGCCAAGTAACAATAACATCAGTGTAATATGTAATCTGTAGTGGCTTAATGAAATCATGGTTTTTGGTTTAAAGTGGAACAAAAATAAAACAGGGAACCTTATGGGCTCCCTGTTTTTCAATATTTAGTTTGTTATTTGGTAACCAGCTTACGAAT
>JANOBN010000428.1:0-30792 GCA_031411675.1 Bacteroidota bacterium
TACATATCACCAAGAAACTGTGTAACGGAAGCATTTTCCAATCCTGAAATTTTACTTGCATTAATAATCTCCTTTTTATTTTTTGGATTATTACGGAAATAAAAGTCAGATAAGGTTTCTGAAATAAAGAATGGAAGAAATGGTTTGCTATTCGTTTCAGTGCTATCTATATTGTCCCAGATGAAAGCAAATGGTTTTAATAATTTTTTATTCTTGAATTTTTCACTGATATTGGTAAGATCAAATTCTACTTTGTTATATACTTCATACTGATAAGACTCTAAACGGGAAGGATCATTTTCATCTTTATGTTTAATAATGTTCCTCACAATAATATTGGCAGGATTTTCTCCGGCTTTAATTTCCACTTCCTGTATTTCCGACAATGTTGCCTTTAATGAATAATTGATTGTTTGCACCTGCCCTTTTCGAATTCGAAGTGCTACCGTTTTATAACCAATCAAAGTACATATTAATGTATCGGAAGGGGTAGAAGTAATAATCCGGTAATTACCATCCATATCAGTATTGGTGCCGGCCTGCATTCCTTTCATAACTAACGTTGCAAAGGGAATGGGCTCATTGGTAAGTGCATCAGTCACTTTTCCGCTGATATTGGTTACCTGAGAAAACCCGGGTAGCGTCAGCAGACAGAGAAAAAGGATAATGCAATTCCTTCTTTTTAACAGATATGGCATATTGATTGAAAACACTTCTTATTTAACGGCTATTACCTTCCAAAGTTATTAATTCTTCCCAGTATTCTACTGCCCTGCGTGTATGCGGGATCACAATAGTGCCTCCAACCAGATTGGCAACCATAAAAATTTCAAAAACTTCATCTGTAGTAACCCCGGCCTCGCGGCATTTCCCCAAATGATATTTAATACAGTCATCGCAACGTAGAACCATACTTGAAACAAGTCCGAGCATCTCCTTGATTTTCACAGAAAGCACCCCTTCTGCATAGGTGGTAGTATCAAGGTTATATAATCTCTTTATATTTAAATTATTATGTGAAAGGATTTTATCATTCATTTTAGAACGATAATCATTGAAATCTTTTACCAAATTACTCATAAGCCTTGATTTTTTAAAAATTATCTAATTATATATATTCTGTTTTGACGGAATGAATGCTCTAAAAAGTGCTACTAGTTGATTAATTCCTTAGGGGTGAATTCCCCGCCTCTTGAGGCATTTTAATTATAAATGTGTTTATCATCATTTTGATGCCCCGTTGCTTGATGCGGGGTAATTCACTTCCGATTTTAATTTTCTCTTCACTACTACCTTGGATATATAGATACTTACTTCATAAAGAAGAAACAAAGGTATTGCTACCAGCATTTGGCTGGTTATATCGGGTGATGGAGTAATTAATGCCGCAACAATAAGATTTACTACCATGGCATGCTTGCGGTATTTACGCATAAACTCCGGAGTAAGCAGTCCTATTTTTGAAAGAAAATAAACAATCATTGGCAATTCAAATACCAGTCCCGCAGATAGAGAAAGTATGGTTACGGTATTGATGTAAGAGTCAAGTGTTATTTGATTGGTAATCTCAGAACTAACCTGATAGTTTCCCAAAAAATTAATGGACATCGGACTGATAACATAATAACCGAAAAGCAAACCGGTTAGAAAAAGTATAGATACTGCTAACACTGTTCCTCTGGAATAATTTTTTTCATTACCACTTAATGCAGGCTTAATAAAACGCCACATTTCCCAGATAAAATATGGAAAAGCAACAACAAATCCTGTTACAAATGCAACCCACATATGCATGGTAAACTGCCCGGAAATATCAGTGCTTATAAGATTGAAGTTAATTTTATTAAAACACATATCTAGCTGATATTTTTCTGATAACCAGCATAAGAAACGATAAGTGGGGAAGTTTGGATTTTTAGGTCCTAGAATGATGGTATCAAAAATAAATTCCTTGTTCAAAAAAGCAATTATTGCAAATGTAAAGATGGCAACTGCTGATCGCACCACATGCCATCTTAATGCTTCAAGATGTTGCAGAAAAGTCATTTCTGATGGCTCCTTACTCATACCAATAATTTAATTTCGGGGATTCAGAAAAGTGTAATGGAAACATTATTTCTTTTTCAATCATATATATTATTTACTAATTGGGATCACCGCATAAAAAGAAGTGCGGCAGTCCTTTTGTTCTGTTTAAAGTATTCCTTCTTTTAATAAATCATGAAGATGCACAAAGCCTAAAAATTTAGTTTTATCAGTAACAACAAGTTGTGTGATATTGCCGGCTTTCATAATCTGTAATGCTTCTACAGCCATAGTATCCTTCATTACTGATTTTGGCTTTTTTGTCATAATATCTTTTGCAGAAAGTTTTTCAAAGTTTTTATTTTTTTGCATCATTCTTCTTAAATCCCCGTCAGTGATGATCCCCATTAATTTGCCATTGCTGATAACTGCAGTAGCACCCAGTCGTTTGGAAGATATTTCCAGTATTACCTCATTTATGGTAGCAGAAAGAGAAACTATCGGGCGTGGATTTTGTTCATAAAGGTCTTCCACTTTAAGGTACAATTTCTTACCCAGTGCTCCACCGGGATGAAAACGGGCAAAATCGGCACTGGTAAAGCCCCTGTATTCAAGAAGGCAAACGGCAAGAGCATCGCCCAAAGCTAATTGCGCTGTAGTGCTGCTGGTTGGGGCAAGATTATGAGGACAGGCTTCCTTTTTAACTGATGCATTTAAAACATGGTCAGCCTGGGTAGCCAGAAAACTGTCTTTATTGCCCGTAATAGCAATCAATTTATTGCCTCCGTTTTTAATTAATGGGGCTAACACCTTAATTTCCGGTGTGTTACCACTATTACTAATGATAATTACAATATCATTTTTCTGAATAGTCCCTAAATCACCATGTATAGCATCAGCTGCATGCATAAAGATTGCAGGGGTGCCGGTAGAGTTAAAGGTGGCTACCATTTTCTGGGCAATGATGGCACTTTTCCCAATGCCACTTACCACAACTCGCCCCCCCCCTTTGATGATAAGCTGTACCGTAAGGGCAAAATCCTTATCAAGGCCCTTAATCAGATCTTTTACCGAATCCGCCTCCAGTTGAAGGGTTCGGGCCGCTATTGCAAGTATTTGTCGTTCAGCTTTCACAAATCCGGAAATTAGTTTGCTATTTTTGTTATATTCGTTAACTTCACAAAGTGCAGCAAAAGTATGTGCTTAACAGTTTCACTTTGTTAATATGTACAATATATTGACAAAAATTCTGATATTTTTCGTTTAAAAGTATTGATAAATTAAAAGTAAAACTTCGTAAAGGAATTCTATTATCTTTGCGTTCCGCAAAAAAAAAGCAGGGTAGACATGTTAGTTGAAGAGAATACGATTACAGATGCATTACACAAGTTTTTCGGCTATGAATCATTTAAGGGTGATCAGGAAGCCGTAATCCGTAATGTTTTAGAAGGTAAAAATACGTTTGTTATCATGCCAACAGGCGGTGGGAAGTCTATGTGCTACCAGTTGCCGGCATTAATGAGTAAGGGTACTGCAGTAATTATTTCACCACTTATTGCATTGATGAAAAATCAGGTAGATGCAATCAGAGGTTTTAATACTGATGATGGAATTGCTCACTTCATGAATTCCTCATTATCGAAAACCGAAATAGCAAAAGTCAGAAAGGATATTAAAGCAGGTAAAACGAAGTTGCTCTACGTAGCACCTGAGTCCCTTACCAAAGAAGAAAATGTGAAGTTTTTAAAGGAAGTAAATATTTCCTTTTTTGCAATTGATGAGGCACATTGTATTTCAGAATGGGGTCATGATTTTCGTCCGGAATATCGTCGTCTGCGTTCTATTATTGAACAGATAGGTGAGTTTCCGGTAATGGCACTTACTGCTACTGCAACAGAAAAGGTGCAGGCTGATATTCAGAAAAACCTTGGAATGATGGATGCCATGATTTTTAAAGCATCTTTTAATCGCCCTAATCTGTATTATGAAATTCGTCCGAAAATCAATGTGATTAAGGAGATTATAAAGTTTGTAAAACAGAACACAGGAAAATCAGGAATTATCTATTGCCTCAGCCGTAAGAAGGTGGAGGAAGTTGCACAAACGCTTACCGTAAACGGTGTAAAAGCGTTGCCTTATCATGCCGGACTCGATGCTACAACACGCGCTACTCATCAGGATAAATTTCTGATGGAAGATGTAGATGTGATCGTTGCAACCATTGCTTTTGGAATGGGTATCGATAAACCTGATGTTCGTTTTGTAATACATCACGATATTCCAAAAAGTCTGGAAGGATATTATCAGGAAACAGGAAGATCAGGACGTGATGGACGCGAAGGAAAGTGTGTTTGCTTTTACAGTTATAAAGATATTGAAAAGCTGGAGAAGTTTATGAAAGGCAAACCGGTTGCTGAACAGGAAATCGGAAAACAACTTTTGCTCGATACTGTTGGTTATGCGGAAACATCAGTATGCCGCAGAAAAGTATTGCTTCATTATTTCGGCGAGAGATATCCGCAGGATAATTGTCAGAGTTGCGACAATTGCTTGCATCCAAAGCAAATGGTGGAAGCACAGGATGAATTAGTAATGGTGCTGGAAGCTGTAATTGCTGTTAAAGAAAAACATCAATCAGAGCATGTAGTAAATGTATTAGTTGGAAATACTGATCAGGCCGTTAAAACATATAAGCATGATCAATTAGAAATATTCGCAGAAGGCTCTGATCATAATGATCGTTTCTGGACTGCACTTATTCGTCAGGCATTACTGGCAGGGTATTTAACTAAGGATATTGATAACTATGGCTTGCTAAAGATGAGCGATAGTGGCCATGCCTATTTAAAGAATCCAACTCCATTTAAAATTGCCCTTGATGCCAATTTTGATAATACAGAAACGGATGACGATGATGACTTCAGCGGAGCAGGTGGTGGCGGAGCAGCCGATGAACAACTTTTTGCCATGCTTAAAGATCTTCGAAGAAATGAAGCAAAACGACTAAACGTTCCTCCATTTGTAATATTTCAGGATCCTTCTCTGGAAGAGATGGCAACCAATTACCCTATCAACATAGAGGAGATGAAAAACATCACCGGTGTTGGAACAGGTAAAGCTTCTAAATATGGTAAGCCTTTTATTGCCATGATTACGAAGTATGTGGAGGAGAATGAAATTGAGCGTCCGATGGATCTCATTGTGAAAAGTGTTGCGAATAAAAGTGTATTAAAAGTATATATCATCCAGAATATCGATCGTAAAATTTCTCTTAATGATATGTCGCGTGCAAAAGGCATTACGCTGGGAGATCTTTTAACAGAAATTGAAACCATCGTTTCTTCCGGCACCCGTATCGACATCAATTATTATATCAATGAAGTAATTGATGAGGACAGACAAGAAGAAGTATATGATTATTTCCGTTCTGCCGAAACTGATTCTGTTCAGGATGCCTTAATGGAATTGGGTGAAGATGATTATACAAAAGACGACATCAGACTCATGCGGATTAAGTTTATGAGTGAAATGGGGAATTAAAGACCCTATCAGCATATTTCAAAAGCCATCGGTATTAGTTCTGATGGCTTTTTTTATTGAAAATTCAATATGCTTTGATGTTCATTTACCGCCTTATTATGCACTTCATCCTGTCATTTCTGCACTTCATCGGAAATCACTTTCAGGATCAGCTATCCTATCGGAGATTTGCAAAAAAAATAATAGACCCATGTTTAAATCTACTTATCTCTACCTTGCTATTTTAATTGCAGCATTGCTTCCCGGATTTTCTGATGCTCAGACATTAACCCAAACCGTTAGAGGAACCATTACTGATAAACAAAGTAAGGAAACGCTTATTGGTGCTGCTGTTGTGTTGGTTGACAGTACCGCTTTTAAAGGTGCATCAGCTGATATTAACGGTAATTTCCGTATTGAAAATGTAGAAGTAGGACGTCGTACTTTCAAAATCTCCTATATGGGATATCGTGATAATTTTGCTACTGTTATTGTAACTTCCGGTAAGGAAGTAGTGATGAATGTAGAGTTGGAACAATCGGTGGTAACCACTAAGGATATTGTTATCACTGCAGAAAGACAAAAAGATAAATCGAACAACCAGTTAGCTACTGTAAGTGCCCGCTCTTTTACTATTGAAGAAACTTCAAGATATGCAGGAAGTATTGGTGATCCATCTCGTATGGCAGCAAATTATGCAGGAGTTAGCGGCGCAAATGATTCGCGTAACGACATTGTTATCAGGGGCAATTCTCCTTCAGGTTTATTATGGCGATTAAATGGTATTGAGATTCCTAATCCTAATCATTTTGGCTCATTGGGGTCTACAGGCGGACCGGTATCCATATTAAATAATAATGTGCTGGATAAATCTGATTTTCTCACCGGTGCTTTTCCTGCTGAATATGGTAATGCTCTTTCCGGAGTTTTTGATTTGCAAATGCGGTCCGGTAACAATGAAAAACATGAGTTCTTAGGACAGGTTGGTTTTAATGGTTTTGAACTTGGAGCGGAAGGCCCTTTGAGTCGAAAAAACAACTCTTCTTACATTGTTAATTACCGTTATTCTACACTGGGTGTTTTCAGCGCCCTTGGAGTAAACTTCGGAACCGGCGCTGCTGTGCCTAAATATCAGGATGTATCTTTTAAACTGGATCTGCCAACGAAGAATGCCGGCAGGTTTTCTGTATTCGGAATCGGAGGAATCAGTTACATAGAAGTATTAGATAAGGATAGAGATACTACAAAAGAAAATTTATATGATGATATAGTAAGAAGCAATGGTTTTTTTGGAAATAATATGGGAGTAATTGGTGTTAATCATACCTACTTTTTTAACCCTACCACTTTTTCAAAGGCAAGCATCAGCATTTCTCAGTCAGGTGAAAAATATAAAGTAGATACTATTCGGGAGTACGATGAAACCGCTATACCACAATATCGTAATAAGTCAAGCCAGCAGAAATACAGCGCTGATTTTAATATCAATAAAAAATTCTCTGCAAAAAATTTCCTTAAAACCGGTTTTACAATAAATAATTACCAGTTTAATTATTCTGATAGTGTGGTGAACGATGGTAATTGGAGAACTTTAACGGATTTTAAAGGAAATGCATTTTTGATAAAAATTTACTCACAATGGCAACATCGTTTTACTGATCATTTAACATTAAACAGTGGTGTGTATTCTCAAATTTATGAACTTAATAATACGTATTCCGTGGAGCCCAGAATCGGTTTAAGCTGGGAAATCTCCGGAGGACAATCTTTAAGTCTTGCATCCGGGTTGCATAGTCAGATTCAGCCGCAATACTTGTATGTTGTAAAATCTAAGTTGGAAAATGGGGAGTATACACAAACTAATAAGGATCTTGACTTCACTAAAAGTATTCATGCTGTAATTGCATACGATAAAACAATTACTAAGGATATGCGATTGAAAGTGGAATCCTATTATCAGTATCTTTTTGATGTACCTGTTGAACAAAGAAAAACAGAGTTTAGCGTACTTAATGAAGGAGCCGATTTTGTAGTAAATGGTGTGGATAGTTTGTTAAATGATGGAACCGGATTAAACTATGGATTAGAAATAACACTTGAAAAGTTTTATAGCCGTGGATATTATTTTCTTTTAACAGGTTCGTTGTTTGAGTCGAAGTATAAAGGCAGTGATGGAAAAGAGCGCAATACTGCCTTTAATGGAAACTTTGTAATGAACATGCTGGGTGGTAAAGAGTGGACAATTCGCGAAAAAAATGTGATTGCCATCAACCTTAAAACGACTTATGCAGGAGGCAAGCGCTATTTGCCGATCGATTTGGAAGAGTCAAGATTGTCAGGTGGTACCGAATATGATCTGGATCATGCTTATGAAAACCGCAGAAAGGACTATTTCAGGACTGATCTTAAAATAGCTTATCGGATCAATCGTAAGAACGCAACGCATGAATTTGCTCTGGACCTGAATAATGTTTTTGGCACTCAGAATATTTTTCAGCAGGAATACAATCCAAAAACCAATAAAGTAACAACAGAATATCAATTAGGGTTTCTTCCTATACCTATGTATAAATTAACATTTTAACTTTGGCAGGAAATAATTTAATATAATTGGTTTGAGTAAGATGTCGGAGACCCGCTTATCCTATAGTTTTAATGAGCATAAATTTCGCTGGTTTGGTATACCCTTATTGGCTTTATTTATTGTACTGGTGGTGGATCGCAATCACCAGTGCTTTGCTCCGGGCTTCTGGGTTGATCTATTAATTACTTCCGTATTTACTTTCAGTATCTGGAATTCAAATCATTTGATTATTTCTCATTACAGAAGAAAGCTACCATCATTAAGCGATACACCAAGAAGAATCCTGACAACATTCTTTCTTACGGAAATTAATACAGTTTTAATTTGCATTACCCTCGATTATTTATTGTTTATCATCTTCTCCAAACCTGCACCATATGTTGTTTCTTCAAGAGGTATTATAATAGGTGTAATGGCAAGTTCATTTGTATTCTCTGTATATGAAGGTCTTTATTTTTTTGAAAAATGGAAGGAGGCAATGCTGTCAGCAGAAGAATTAAAAAAAGCAAATCTGCAAAGTCAGTTCGATACTTTAAAGAATCAGGTAAATCCTCATTTTCTTTTTAATAGCCTGAATACATTATCTTCATTGGTGGAGGAAGACAGTAAGAAAGCAATAAGTTTTATTCAGAAGATGGCTGATGTATATCGTTACATTCTTCAGAATAATGATAAGCCCCTTATTCCCTTACGACAGGAAATGGAGTTTATCAACTCATATGTATTTATGTTAAAGACCCGCTTTGATGAAAATCTTCAGGTGGAGATTAGCATTAGTCAAAAACATTTGGATTATCTGATCCCTCCTCATACACTACAAATACTTGTTGAAAATGCAGTGAAGCATAATGAAGTAAGCGAAGAGAATCCGCTTTCAGTAAGGATTTATTCCGATGACTCCGGTTATCTTATTGTGAGTAATAATTTACAAATAAAAAACAGTCTGGTGAAATCAAATGGTGTAGGACTTAAAAATGTATTGCAGAGATATGCATTGCTGTCTGAAAAGCCGGTTATCATTTCCGAAGAAAATAAGGAGTTTACTGTTACGATGCCATTAATTAAAGATATTTAGAATATTCAGAAAATGAAAGTACTAATTGTGGAAGATGAAAAGCTTGCTGCCGGCAGACTTCAACGCATTCTTTTAGGAATTGACGAATCAATAGAAGTGGTTGCGGTAAAAGATTCTGTGCGGAAGGCAGTGGATTTTTTTAAGACAGCACCAGAATTGGATCTTGCCTTTTTCGATATTGAACTGGCAGACGGACAAAGTTTCGATATTTTTACTTTATCAGATGTAAATTGCCCTGTGATTTTTACAACTGCCTATGATGAATATGCGTTACGCGCTTTCAAAGTAAACAGTATCGATTATCTCTTAAAACCAATTGACAGCAAACAATTGGAAGGGGCTCCGGAGAAGTTTAAAATGTTATCAAATAAAAATACCTCTTCTATTTCTATTGAGAAGCTTATTGCCGATTTGAAAAATCAGGTTGCCGGAGAATACCGTTCTCGTTTCCTCTGCCGGCAAGGTTCAAAAATGATTTCAATAAATGATTCTGATATAGTTTTCTTTTTTGCTGAGGAAAAAGTAACTTTTATAAAAACACTTGACGGGGCAAGACACATAATAAATATTACATTGGATGAGGTGGAAAACACCGTAAACCCACAATCCTTTTTTCGTGTTAACCGTGGAATGATAGTTCAGATAAAAAGTATTATGGAAGTGAATACATGGTTTAATGGTAAGATAAAAGTAAAGACCATTCCGGAACACACTGAAGAAGTATTTGTTTCTCGTGAAAGGGCAGCTGAATTCCGGAAATGGATGGGGGAATGATTATTTTTTTTTCATTTCACCGGAAATTATTAAAAGGGCCTCTTTTACTGAATATACCGGCAAGCGACAGGAATTATTTATACAAATGTAAATGCCTGTTTTGTTTCGCTCATACCGCCCTTTAAACAACTGATTTTCTTCATCTGCTACTTTGGAAAAAACAATCATACAATTTGGCAAATAGAAGGAAACAAGTTCATTGTAAAAATGTGAAGCATCGTTTCCACAAATAACAATCTCATAATTATTTTCATGCATCAGCAAAGCAGCCTGAGCCCAGTTAGCATACCAGGGAGCCGACTGATTAATGTGTGCAGCCATATTCGATACCATTTGCCTGGCATGTTGTTGCCATTCGGAATTTCCGGTGAGTTTGCCAAGAAGAAAAAGGTTTTTACACATTACAGAATTCGAGGAATTAATTACGTTATCCTGAACCTCCATTTTACGGGTAATTAACTGCTCACCGGTGGAAGGAGTAAAATAAAACAACCCCGTTTCTTTATCTGAAAATAGTTCAATTGCTTTTTCATTTAACAAGAGTGCATGTTCAAGATAACTTTTTTCTGATGTACATTGATACAGGGAGATAAATGCATCAATCATAAAGGAATAGTCATCAAGAAATCCATGAATAGTTGCCTTGCCTTTATTAACGGTTCTGAACAATTCACCTTCCTGTAATAAGTACTTGATTAAAAAAGCGGCATTGTTTTTTGCAAGGATTAAAAATTTGTCTTCGCCAAAAACATGGAATGCATCAATAAATCCTTTCAACATTAATGCATTCCAGCAGCACAGTTGTTTATCGTCTAACCCCGGTGCAATTCTTTTCTTTCGTTCCTCCCGTAATGATGATTTACATTCTTCAATTATCAGGTCAAGCTTCTCTTTTGTTAATTTATATTTATCGGCAACAGAATTCTTATCGTTTATGCGCTGTAGAATAAAGTATTTATCTTCCCATACTTCCTTATCATGTATTCGAAAGTATTCAAAGAAAATAGCACGTTTAAATTTGTCGGTAATTAGGGACTCCAGCTCTTGTTTAGTCCAGATGTAAAATTTACCTTCCATACCCTCCGAATCTGCATCCAGAGCGGAATAGAAGCCATTTTCCGGAGAAGTCAACTCCCATTCAATGAAATCGGCAATAGCAAAAACAGTTTTTTTATAAAGCGAATCACCTGTTAACTGATATGCATGCGAATAAAGGGAAATTAATTGTGCATTATCATATAACATTTTTTCAAAGTGCGGAACTTTCCATTTCTCGTCCGTTGAATATCGTGCAAACCCACCACCCAGCTGATCAAAAATCCCTCCTGTTGCCATTTTAAATAAAGTGAGGTCAACTTGTTTAAGACATGCTTCATTTTTATAAAAGTGATGATATTGTAACAGGAACTCCCAGTTAGAAGGCATAGGAAATTTAGGGGAACGATTCATTCCGCCATCAATAGTATCAAACTGATTTTCGAATATTTTATAAATATCATTAAAATCAAAAACAGGCTCGGAATCATCTTTTACTATTTTTTCCATCTGCGATACCCCTGTTGTAAGCTCTGCAGCATACTTCCGGCATTGATCCGGGTCCGAGTGATAGAGTCCTGCCACTTTTAACAAAACCTGTTGCCATTGAGTACGTGAAAAATACGTTCCACCATAAAGCGGTTGCTGATCGGGCAATGTAATGCAGTTCAATGGCCATCCGCCTCTCCCTGTCATTATCTGTACAGCATCCATATAGATTGCGTCCACATCAGGACGTTCTTCACGATCCACTTTAATACAAATGAAATGCTCATTCATAATTGCTGCAATGCCATCATCTTCAAAACTCTCATGCTCCATCACATGGCACCAATGGCATGCAGAATATCCAATGCTGATTATAACCAGTTTATTTTCTTCTGCGGCTTTTACAAAAGCATCTTTACCCCATGGAAACCATTTAACCGGATTATATGCATGCTGCAAGAGGTAAGGGCTACTTTCATTAATTAAAGCATTTGGCATTTTCCTGGTATCTGACATAATGCAAAAATACACTATGTATATGAACAGAGCCTTACAACATTATTTGTTCTGATTCATTTTTTCATGAACATGTTCTTCAACTAATTCGGCAAAGCTCCTGCCGGTAACTTTGCTTTCTGCCCAGGTGAGAAAATCAAAATTTTCAAATACCGGTTTCTCAAAAGGATCATTATTGAGTTTTATGAGCTCTTCATAAAGGCTGGCATAGGATTGCTTTTTGCTTTTCTCGGTTTTTGCTTTGGAAATTACTTTTACAAAATCCAGAAATACGGACTCAAAACGATACATTCGGTTTCTTTTGGTCAAATACCGTTGAACAGACCGCAATGTGTAAGGGATTAATTCCGTATTGCCAATCTCCAGATGAATTGCAAGATCCAGCATTCTGGCAAGCGCATATATATCCTGATTTGCATCCAGTAAATTATCATTCAATAATCTGTTAAGCCACTTCAACGAATCATTAAAATTGCCCATGGCAAAATGAACGGTAGAAATATTCAAACACAATGAAGCCTCACGTATTTTATTAATCTTGTTTTTATAACGTTTTAAACCGGCTTCAATTTCGGGAATAAGAAGTTCTGCTTTTTTGAACTGACCTGTCTGAATATATAAAGTAATCTCTGCGCTTTTACTTGATGAAAATAGCTTAATCTCCAGATCTTCTGTAGATTTACGTCCAAGCATATCCGGAATTTTATTTAATTTCTCCAGCCATTTATAAATTTCTTTATATTTACTAAGCTGGGTGCAGATATAAATCATATTGGTTAATGCAGCGAAGTACTTATTAGGTTCATCTTTGAGCATTTCCATATTGGATTCCATAAGCTCCAGATGCTGTTTTATGTATTTATAACTGGAAGCATAATCACCGATACCGAAATAATAGGCACTATATATATGATTATATAAATAACGGGTTTCATAGGTATGGGCACTATCTTCGCTTTTTAGAAGTATATTATCAATTATGGTTTTAAAATTGCGTAATTCTGAAACATCTCTGACTTTACCATAGCGGTTCAGCATAAAAAACAAACGGCTTTTTATATTCCAGAATTCGCTGTAATTATTCATTTTATCAAGCGTTAATAGTTCTGACTCCAGCAGTTCACGGATCAGAGCTTCTGTAGTAGTGCCATATCCGTCTTTTTCAATTAATTTCTTTTCCCATTGATAGGTTTCATAAACAACAGGGTGCTTTTCATATTTAATCGCCAGCTTTCTGGTTTTTAAAAGCATCTTTAAAGATTCTTCATATAGCGATTTCTTAAAGAGAATTTCCGTATAATGAAGCTGACTACGTAATAGTACATCAACAGAGCTTTCAGAATGGTAGGAATCCAGGCTTCTCAGAATAGTATCATAGAGCCTGTTTTTAGCAATAGCAAACGAATTTCGAGCTTTTAGCTGGCGGAAGGACTTTCTCACCAATGGTTCATTATAATTTTCCTGTTTGTCGAATGCCTCAAATAGTTTCAGGTATTCGTTCTTTTGGCCAATCACATGACGACCTGCAAATAATTTAAAGTAACGTTTCTCAGGTGCAGTTAACGATTTTATAAAGCGGTAAAGGAGGTCGGAGGATGTTTTAGACATGTATATTATTATTCAAATGTGGAATGGACTTTTTAAGGCAGTCAGACAAATTTAAAAGCATTAATTAATATTCGGGTTAAAATGAAGTGGCAATGGTATGTGTAGCAAAGAAGGAAATTGATAGCAATATTTAATAAATTTAAGCAAATTTTATGGCTGTTGAAAGTTTTGAGGAAAAAGAAATAAGCTTTCTGACCTGTATATTTTTACAATTTTAAATTAACCTGACAACATTTGAAAAAGGTAAGAAATCACGCTTTTTAACTGCTTATTTTGTCATTTTAAGTCATGCAGCAGCTCTTTTATAGCTGATATTTAACCCTAAGTGAATTTTATTATGAACATGGGCGCTCATTTTTTTCGCTGTGTCTGATGTAAGATTTACTTAAGATTCTATCATTTTCAGAATCGTCTGTTATATCTTGATATTTGACAACATAAGTTAGAATGGACTTACTATCAAATGGAAAACATTAGATAGAAGAATTCGTTAAATGCACCACATGAATAAAGTTAAAATCAGGTATGCTTCAACCCAAAGGATTAGTTAAATATGGGTTGATTTCAGTTATTATTCTTTTAGTTTCACAA
Organism: Bacteroidota bacterium; assembly: GCA_031411675.1. GTDB lineage: Bacteria > Bacteroidota > Bacteroidia > AKYH767-A > OLB10 > JANOXC01. Next base: position 14,217 of record JANOBN010000428.1, read on the forward strand.
GCAAACGCTGCTATCTATTTTACGCGTGCTTCGGGGAACTGGAATAATCCTGCTACGTGGTCCACTGCTGGTTATGGTGGTGCTGCTGCTGCTTCTTTTCCCGGAGCTTCGGATGGTGATGTTGTATTGCTAAGTGGCGTTACAGTTACCGTAACAGCATCTCCGGCATTTGCAGTTACTGCTTTAACAATCAGCCAGAACTATAATACAGGAAATGATACTAAATTAATAGTAGCGACAGCTGCAATTACATTAACCTGTAATTCGCTGAGTATGATTGATAACAACCGGAACAATGATGTAGGAATAGAAGTGTCAAATGGTGCTTTGCAAGTTAATGGAAGTTGTAGCATAACACGATCAACAACTAATACACAATCTGATTTTCTTCAACTTTATTTGTGGAATAGTGGCAGAATGAATATTACCGGGTCCTTAACCTATACCTATGGTAGAGCAAAAAATACCAGCGAGAACAATTCAGAAATTGTACTGGAAGACAACGGGCGTCTGGATGTTATCGGAAATTTTACTGTCAATCATGGGAATACCAATGGTGACGACAACCTTTTTACTTTTGAAATGAATGATAATTCCATCTGTAATATAGGAGGTAGTGTAAATGCAACACTTAGCAATTCCGATGATGGAGATGATCTGTATTTTGATTTGAACGGAGGAACATTTACCGTAACAGGAACATTTACCTCAACGATAGCATCAACCAGTACATCAAGTAATACCATTACCACATATATTGATGGTGCCTCCATGACAACCGGTAATTTCAACTATACTCAAAGTGGAGGTGGAAATGGTGATATGAGTATTCTGATGAATAAAAGCTCCACTACAAGAGCAGCAGTATTAGTTGTAAACGGGGCCATAACTTTTACCCACAATGACGGGGATAATATGGAGATTGAAACCAATGCAAATTCAACGTTAACAACAACAGGTGATTTAACCATGACATTGACATCCAGTTCTGATGGTGATAATTTATATCTCGATCTGAATGGCGGCACTGTAAGTATGGATGACTTAAATGTATCTTTTGCATCGGGAGCTACTTCCTCCAACTTTTTTTATGGTGAGTTTGACGGCGCCACTTTAAATGTTGCAGGCAATATTTCGGTAGTTCAATCAGGTGGTGGTGGTAAAGGTGATATTAATTTCTGGCTGAACAGATCAAGTACAGGTAATCCTACAGTAGTTAATGTAACCGGCAGTATGTATTTTCATCATGATGGCGGCGATAATTATGAAATAGAGTTGAATACTAATTCAACAATGACAATCAATGGCAGTTTAACAGACACCTTAATTAGTAATGATGGTGATGATTACCTTATTGATATTAATGGTGGTATATTAACTGTGCAGCAGCATCTAAACCATGTTCAAACAACATCAGGTGGCACAACGGAGGATCTTAATATCAGAATAGATGGATCCGGTATATTTAATGTGGATGGTAATGTAAATATTGAACATTGGGTAGGCGGACAGGTGATCATTTATTTAAATAATGCTAATGGTTCCACAGCTCAAATGAACATTGGCGGAAATATGTATCTGAACCATAAATCATCGGCTAACGGAATGTACTTTGAAGCAAATCAATCAGCTGTTTTTACTGTTGATGGTAATTTTACAATTGATAATAATGCGGGCAGTGGTGATAATGCCAGGATTAGAATGAATAACACCAGTGCCATGACAGTGAGTGGTAATATGGTTTTAAATCTTCTTTCCGGATCATCAGCTGTTACAGATCGTTGTGAAGTGGATATTAACGGAGGTACTTTAACAGTAGCCGGTAACATGACATTATATTCCACATCAGGAGAAAATAATTTTATCACTCTTGATGGTACGTGTACACTTGATGTGAGAGGTACGCTTACTCTACGAAATGCCGGCGGCAATCTTATGTATGTATACCAGGGCAATGGATCAGGCTCACCAACAGTTTTGGCTGGATCACTAACTATGAATGATACCGGAGGTGGTCAGACACGATTCCGTTTATATAATGCCTCTACTTTAACTGTAACAAATGACATTACTTTTACAGCACTTGCGGCTACGCAAATTGATATTGCATTATATTCTACATCTCATTTAATGATCGGCGGAAGTTTTATTCGTTCTGCAACACCAAATCGATTTGGTATATTAAGCAGTGCTACAAATGCAACTGTAGAATATAATGGAACAACACCACAAATAATAGCCGGTGATGCCGGAAGTGGTGGTGACGGATTTGCTTATGGAAAAGTAATTCTAAACAATACCGGTGCAACAGCGCCACAATTTAATATGATAGCAACAGAAGGAAATGCTACTATACCAAGTAGTGCATCGCTGACTTTTACTGATGGCATTGTTGCATCGGGAAGTTCCTCTTTTTTTATTATTGCTAATAATGCAACAGTTTCAAGTGCATCTGATAATAGTTATGTGGATGGCCCGATACGTAAAGTGGGAACCCAGGCATTTACATTTCCAATTGGAGATATTGGCAATTACCAACCGGCTAGCATATCAGCCCCCTCTAATGCATCACATCATTTCACTGCACAATATATTGCTGTTGATCCTGACGGGTCTTATGATGATATGTCAAAAGATGCAACTTTAAATCATATCAGCAGTTGTGAATACTGGAATATTGAACGAACTTTAGGAGCCAGCAATGTTACCATAACTTTATTCTGGGATGCAGGTAGTTGTGGTGTGGATGATCTTGCTTCCATGCGTGTCGCTCAATGGGATGGTAGCGTATGGCGCGACAGAGGTCAGGGTGGAACTACAGGTACTGCCGCAGCAGGTTCTGTTTTTAGTTCAGCTGCTATATCAACATTCCCTATACCTGCACCATTTACGCTGGCATCCTCCAATGGGAATAACCCACTACCTGTTGAGTTAGTTAGTTTTGAAGTAAAACCGGAAAACAATAAAGCCAGATTGCACTGGGTTACCGCTTCAGAAAAAGATAATGACTATTTTGACATTGAGCGTTCTGGTGATGGAATACATTTTACTAAAATAGGACAAGTGAAAGGATACGGAAATTCAAATACCACACTCAATTATATGTGGTATGATCTTAAACCATTGCAAAGTATTTCCTATTACCGTCTGAAACAGGTTGACTACAATGGTAATTTTGAATACTCACGAATTCAAACCTGCTTTTTTAGCGGGAAAAAGGAAGGTAATTCATTTACTTTATATCCTAATCCAAACTATGATCATAAAGTATATATTCGTTTTAACAGCGAACAGGAAGAGAGAAAAATGAGCGTTGATATTTTTGATTTAAATGGCGTAAAAGTGTACTCTAATATTGTTGCTGAATTGGATAACAGTGCCCGTAACGGATTATTAAACACTCCTCAGGAATTAGCAAAAGGCGTTTATATCGTTTCATTGCATAATTCTGATAGTATTGAAAAGCAATTGCTGGTAATCAACTAGTGGTAAGAAAACAATAATTCGATGAACTATTGAGAATTCAGCTCAAAAATATCAAGTAACCCTCCTCTTCAAGGAGAGGATAAGAGGTGAGGCATTATAAAAATAATTTTTGAGCTGAATTCCATCACTTTAAAGTTAACATAATACTAGATTAATTGTATATTTTCAATTGTATGGTTAATTTGTATTGACCGGCAATCCTTCTTTATAAAAAGAATACCTACCTGCTCACTTCTTTAATTTATTATTTTTGAAATCTGATGAAGAAGGATCGAATTGATGAAATGTTTAAAATCAGAGCCATGATGATCTTTTTTATTGTGGCTGTTCTGCTAAGTGGAATAACTGCTTTTGATGCGGAAGGCGGATTGCATTGGTTATTAAAATTCAAAGATTATTATCCTCATAAGTTATCTGATTTCATGCAAAAATCCTATGAAGGATTAAGATTAATGAATCAGGATTTTCCTATGATTGCCTATGCCTTCGACTGGTTGGCGTTTGCTCACATTGTTATTGCAGCACTTTTTATTGGAGTATATAAAAATCCTGTAAAAAATCAATGGGTAATAAAATGGGCCATGTTTGTCTGTATTGCTGTAATTCCGCTTGCACTGATTGCCGGACCCATACGAACCATTCCGTTTTACTGGAGGATGATAGATTGCTCTTTCGGTTTATTGGGCATTATACCTTTATATATAGCCAATCAATGGATTAATAAACTTAAATAGTATTATTAAAAAGAGCATATCCTTATTCAGAATATGCTCTTCAAAAAACTTAACCAATATTATTCTGCCATTCCTTTAACATCCTGATTGGTTTGTTTAATTAAAAGTGCAAGTCTTTTGCGCTCTTTAGAAATTCTTTTACCTCTGAAAAACAACAGCATATTCATAAATAACATAATACCAAGATAGATACTGTAACCGCCAACTTTACGACTTAAAGCTTCAATCATTGACTGGTTACTGGTAAGTTCATGACCAATTCTTAAAATCAATAAAGCAAAGCCAAGGTTCAGCAGGTAGAATCCAACTTCGAATAATTTATTGGTAGAACCAGCGAGGTCTTCACGGCCGTTAAAAATATCCATCATAAATATTTTACCACTATTAAATAAAGTGCGGGCAACATACCAGGTTAACAGAAGTGCAACAGGTAAATAAATAAGATACGCGGTGAGAATGAATGAAGTTTTCATAATAGATATAATTTAGAGGTGAATATTTTTTTTAGTAGTGAGATTAAACCGGTAGTACAAGTAAATTGTTGTCATGTTGAAATAATGCATTGCTGCAAGCAGTAACATTATTTTGCCTGTCATAAGGGTAATTGTTTCCACTAACTGATGCCAGGTGATTACGGTTTCCCACATACTGATCATCATGGTTACATAACCCAGATTGATCATAAAGTATCCGGTCAGCAATAATAGGTTAACAGTATTGGTCATTTTTTCATCCCCTTCCAGCATATTCAGCAAAAAATGCTTTCCGTTTTTGTAAAAGCTGATTCCGGCATTTACAGTAATTGCCCAGGAAATAAGCAGGTAAATCAAGTAAGCAAGGAGGTTCATATTAATTTAAATTATTGAAATTTCAGTAAATAATGAAATATAAGAACAAAAAAAATTAGCTCATCATATTGGCAAACAGCTTCAGAAACCAGTTATTATTACTTTTTATGAATTTGTCAAGAGTAGAATCTGCCATTTTTGTAAAATCATAAATGGCACTTATTTGTTCCTGCATTTTAAGTGTGGCAGCATCATCAGTTTTAGCAGACTTTAACTCCTCCATAATCTTAAGTGCAGGTTCCAGTTCTCTTTTTCTTCTCTCCCGGGCAATGAGTCTGGATACTTTCCAGATATCTTTCTCCGCTTCAAAATACTCTTTACGATCACCGGCTTTATGTGTTTTAATGATTAATCCCCATTCAGTAAGTGTTCTGATATTCATGTTGGCATTACCTCTGGAGATTTTCAATTCTTCCATGATTTCTTCCGTAGTTAACGATTGCTCCGCCAACATTAAATAGGCATGAATTTGAGCCATCGTACGGTTGATTCCCCAGTTGCCTCCAAGCGTTCCCCAGGCATTTAAAAAACGGCTATTTAATTCTTTAGAATCCATGGGTCAAAGATATATCATGTTTCACAAGTTTCAGTTTAAATTGAAAATTAAAATTGAATTGATAATGAAACAGTTAAAATTATGGCAGTAAACGAGAGCTCATTAAGGGCAGTTTTCATTGATTATCTACCCCCTTTTACTTGTCATAAATGAAAGCGAATACTACTTTTGCCTCCTCGCATGAATCAGGTTGTACTAGAAAGGTCGTTTACTCTTAAATCGAGGTTGCAGGATTATGTACAACTGACGAAATTTAAGCTGGCTTCTTTAGTGGTTTTTTCTGCTGCTATGGGTTTTATGACAGCCCCTGGCCAAATGCAATGGTCACAAATCGTTTTATTAATAATCGGGGGCTTTCTGGTTACCGGAGCCAGCAATGGGTTAAATCAGGTTTTTGAAAGAGAACTGGATAAAAAAATGACCCGTACACAACTGCGACCATTGCCGGATCAGCGTATGAATGTTGCAGAAGCTACAGCAATTAGTCTGATCTCAGGGATTGCCGGAGTTTTAATTCTAACTTTAGGAATTAATCTAGCTTCAGGCTTGCTCGGATTGTTTGCCTTAGTAAGCTATGCTTTTATTTATACACCTTTAAAACAAAAAACACCCTTTTGTGTATTTGTAGGTGCAATACCGGGAGCCATTCCGCCAATGCTTGGATGGGTTGCTGCAACCGGACATTTTGGTATTGAAGCATGGGTATTATTTGCCATTCAGTTTCTCTGGCAGTTTCCACATTTCTGGGCAATAGCCTGGGTAATGGATGAGGATTATAAAAAGGCAGGTTTTATTATGTTGCCCACTGGTCAACGCGATGAAGGATCTGCTTTGCAGACTTTTGTTTACGCATTAAGTTTATTCCCTGTTGGTTTTATGCCGTATCTGTTTTCTATGAGCGGAGTAATATCAGCAGTTGTTATAGCAATCACCACAGGTTATTTTGTAAAATGTGCTTATTCATTGTATAAAGTGCAATCGGTAGAAATGGCGAGGAAGCTGATGTTTGCTTCCTTTATTTATTTGCCGGTTGTGCAGTTAATCATCGTACTAAATAAAACCTGAGATGCAAACAGTAACAGAACAAATGCCTGAACAAACCAAAATAGCCACCCCGAAAATCGTACTTTGGGTAGCGCTTGCAAGTATTGTAATGCTTTTTGCCGGACTTACCAGCGGATATATGGTGAGGCAAGCAGAAGGGAACTGGGATATTATTGATATTCCAAAAGCCTTTTATATTTCTACCGGAATAATTATAGCAAGTTCTTTATCTATGATTCTAGCGCAACGATCTGCAAGAAAGAACAAGATAGGAGATATTAAATTCTGGATGATAACCACCTTGGGACTGGGTCTGGCGTTTATCTTCAGTCAGTTTCTCGGATACAATGCACTGGTAGCACAAGGTGTATATCTGTCAGGAGGCAATATTTCCGGATCCTTCTTTTATATCATAACTGCCCTTCACGCTGCTCACGTAATTGGCGGAATATTGGCGTTAATCTTTACATCAGCAAAATCAGTACTCGATAAATACAATTCAACGAATTACCTGGGGATAGAACTTTGTGCCACATATTGGCATTTTATGGGCTTCCTTTGGTTATATTTATTTGTATTTTTGGCAGCTATCCGATAATAATTCAACCAACTAGGCTTAAATATTCAGTATGTCAGCAGAAGCAAAAGTAGCACAACCCGCCTCTAAGAAACTATGGGGCGGCGGAACTTCCCCTTATGGTGTAAGCTGGGGTAAAATGTATATGTGGTTTTTCCTTGTATCCGATGCATTTACTTTCTCCACCTTACTCGTTGCCTATGGCGCATTACGTCACCGGTTTACTGATGTTTGGCCGAAGGCAAGTGATGTTTTCGTTCATTTCCCTTTTTATGAAGGGCATATTCAATTAGCGTATGTAGGTTTGATGACCTTTATCCTCATCATGAGTTCCGTAACAATGGTATTAGCTGTTGATGCCGGGCATAAACGGGATAATAAAGGTGTTGCAGTTTGGCTGGGCCTTACCATCATTGGAGGCTTTATGTTCCTTGGATCACAGGCATGGGAGTGGTATCATTTCATTCATGGTACCGAGCAAGGAGCTGTAATTATGCCCGATAACAGCATCTGGCGACATACAGAAAATGCTCACGATTTTCACTACGAAGGCACTTCAACAGCTTTCATTAGTCCCGATCATAAACTCGTAACGGATCCTGCAATTGTTGCAGAGATTGAAGCAAAAGGTCGACCGATACAAGGTGCAAACCTTACAGAAAATGAATATGGTAATCCATTGTTTGCCGACTTCTTCTTCTTCATTACCGGCTTCCACGGATTTCACGTTTTCTCCGGTGTGGTAATAAATATTATCATCTGGCTGAATGTGCTTAATGGCGTTTATCGAAGAAGAGGACATTATGAGCAAGTAGAAAAAGTGGGTCTGTACTGGCATTTCGTAGATCTTGTTTGGGTATTCGTATTTACCTTCTTCTACCTGGTTTAAAAAAAGCTATTCTCAAAAAAATCATCACCACTTAAAAAATATTATATATATGTCAGATTTAAGCGAACATAAAGGTTATTATACAGGCGATATTCATAATCAGTTTATTGAAGAACATTATGATCCTAAAAATAAAGCAGTAATTTGGCGGACATTCTGGATTTTATTATTCATTACGATTTTTGAAGTGGGTATTGCTTTTACCTCCATATCAAAATCGATTCTCATGATTATTTTCATTGCACTTACTATTGTAAAAGCATATTTTATTGTTGCTTTCTTTATGCATTTAAAACATGAAAAAGTAAGCTTCGGGTATTCTATTATTTTGCCTTTTTTACTGATTGTGTATTTAATAGCAATGGTAATTGCAGAAGGATCTTATATTCATGTTTGGGGAGGAAAATAATTAATAACGTTAATTGAAAAAGATATTATTGCTTTTAGCTATTCTGGTAATTCCGGGAATAGCTTACCTTATTATTCAGACAGGTGAAAATAATTATTCCAGATTGGAAATATTCGGACCGAAAGAACCGGTAGCAGCCAAATCCGGAAGTACACCCGATACTATTTACCACACTATTGCTGACTTTTCTTTTATCAGTCAGGATAGTAGTCTGATAACACAGGAAACGGTAAAGGGAAAAATATATATTGCTGATTTCTTTTTCACTACATGCAAATCTATTTGCCCTAAAATGACAAATCACCTCATGCGTGTGCAACATGAATTTGCTGATGATACAGAGGTTGTTTTGTTGAGCCATACGGTAGATCCCGAAAGTGATACCCCGCCTGTGCTTGCTGATTATGCAAAAAAGCACAATGTAGTGAAAGGCAAATGGTTTTTTGTAACAGGAGATAAAAAGCAGTTATACGATATTGCACGCAACAGTTACTATATCACAGCAATGCCCGGCGATGGTACAGGCGATGATTTTATTCATAGTGAAAAAATTGTACTGATTGATAAAGACCGCAGGATACGTGGCTTTTATGATGGTACGGATTATCTCGAAATGACGCGTCTTATCGAAGAAGTGAAGTTGTTGAAGTGGGAATATTCTAAAAAATAATTATATGACATTGGTTGAAAATCAGCAGGAGAAGAACATATTCCGGTTCATCATGATTTTTTCTATTGTCATTTTTGGAGTGATTGCTTTTTTATCAAGATTACCAAAAGCAGAAGTTATTCCATCTTATGCAATCTGGTTACCACGAATAAATGCTATCTTAAATGGATCAGCATCTGTTCTTTTGATGTTCTCTTTCTATTTCATTAAAAATAAAAAAGTGCAGATTCATAAAAGGCTGAACATAACTGCGTTTTTACTTTCCTCCCTTTTTCTGGTTTCTTATGTTTGGTTTCACTCATTTGGTATTGAAACTATTTATCCTTCTGATAGTCCAATCCGTCCGGTTTATCTGATCATCCTTATCACCCATATTATTCTGGCAGCCGGAGTGCTTCCCCTTGTTCTGCTTACTTTTTATCTGGGGATTACTATGAAGGTGGAACGCCACAGAAAGGTTGCCCGCTGGACTTTCCCGATATGGCTTTACGTAACTGTTACCGGAGTGATAGTTTACCTCATGATTTCCCCTTATTATCGGTTCTAAGTGACAACAATCAGGTAGAAAAGACGGTTTCTTTTGCAGGATATCAACTGCTCCACTATCTTTGCACCATGAAAAAATTAAGAGTACTAATATTCGTTTTTTCGTCTGTAATAATTCTTGGGGGTACATTAGAAAGTTCAGCTCAATGCGCAATGTGCAGGCAGGCTGCAGAGTCAAACCTTAAGCAGGGCGGTAATGAGCGTGGAAAGGGATTGAATAACGCTATACTTTATCTGATGTCTGTTCCATATATTATGGGCGGAGTAGGCGGCTATCTTTTATGGCGCAATCGCAGAAAGTAATTTTTTAAAATCATAATTATAAAATGATACTGCATAATAAATACGGCAAGGAGGAGTTGCGTAAAAAGCTGATGGAAGAGCCTTTTAAGCGCATCACGCTGTCTTTCTATAGATATGTAGTGATTGATGATTTAGAGAAGTACCGCGACGAATTATATATAAGGATGCAAAACCTTGGTGTGTTCGGACGTATATACATTGCACAAGAAGGCATTAATTCACAGATAAGTGTACCGGAACATAATTTTGAAAAGTTTTGTAATGATATTAATGATGATCCGCTTCTTGCTGATGTTCCCTTTAAAATTGCTGTTGAAGATTACGGCAAATCTTTTTACAAACTGATTGTAAGAATTAAAGTAAAAATTGTTGCCGATGGTTTAAATGATTCATCATTTGATGTTACCAATGTAGGCAATCATCTTACTGCAAAAGAATTTAATGATGCGATGCAGGACCCTGAAACCATTGTTATAGATATGCGCAATCATTATGAAAGCGAAGTCGGGAAATTTCAAAATGCTGTTTGTCCCGATGCCGATACTTTTCGTGATGCATTACCAAAAGCACTGGAAATGGTAAAGGGAAAAGAAGATCATAAAATTTTATTGTACTGTACAGGCGGAATCCGTTGCGAAAAGGCAAGTGCTTACTTCCGTCATCAGGGATTTAATGATGTTAATCAATTGCTCGGAGGTATTATCGACTATGCCCGCCAGGTGAAAGATCAGCAACTGGAAACGAAATTTATCGGGAAGAACTTTGTGTTCGATGACAGATTAGGCGAACGCATTACTAATGATGTAATCAGTGTTTGTCATCAGTGTGGAAATGCCAGCGACAACCATGTAAATTGCGCCAACGACGATTGTCATTTATTATTTATCCAATGTGATGCCTGTGCTGAAAAATATCTTGGATGTTGCACTCCGGAATGTAAGCACATCGTTCAACTGCCTGTTGAAGAACAGAGAAAGCTTCGTAAAGGCAAAGTAAAGCATGAAGCACACGCTGTTTATAAAAGCAGGCTTCGCCCTGATTTAAAGGAGATACTAAGTAATCTTAAAACGGCTTTTTAATTAATTTTTCTGCTGCAAATAAGCAGTACAGGTTTCCTTTATACTTTCATTTATTTCTTTATAATGATAATTGAAAAGCTGTTGAATTTTGTCATTTCGATATTTATATTTTTTAAAAGCATTTATTGCAGTACTCCTGGTAATTAAAGGGTTTTTACCTGTAAATTGTTTCTTCACCCATTCATAACGCCACATCATTGCCGCCATAAGGGGAGATGCATTAAATGATGGTGGTTTTTTACCCAATGCGCCGGCAATCATGATAAATAATTCTTTGTAAGATAAGTTCTCAGCATTAAGCAAATATCGCTGTGAATGAATTTCACTTTCCATTAAGGAAATCATGATGGAAGTAACATCGCTTACATTAACATAACCGGAAACGCCTTCTGTATAAAAGCTTAAACCATTATTCACTTTACTTATCAGTTGCATGCTGCCACTTTCCCAGTTTCCCGGACCAATAATAACTGTCGGATTTACAATAACTGCACAAAGTCCTTCGGCAATGCCTCTCCAAACTTCCCTTTCAGCACTGTACTTGCTAATTGAATAGTCACTGTTATCTACATCATTTTCCCAATGTGTTTCTTCATCAATATATAAAGACTCGCTGCTGTTTCTTCCAAGTGATGCAACAGAACTTACATGAACTAATTTTTTAACACCGGCCTCCAGACAGGCATTCACCACATTTTCTGTACCTCGTACATTTACCAGATAAAGCAAGTCCTTATCAGCGGGATCAAAAGAAACCAGACCTGCACAATGATAAACTTCCGCTCCGGTTGGAATAATATCTAATGAATCCCGCTCCGTAATATCACCATCCACCCAATGAATATATTGCCGGAGTTCCGGATTTTTAGCCAGATAAAATTCTATATTGTCAAGTGATGAGGAAGGTCGTTTTAATGCGGTAACCTGCTTGCCGGAACGGGCTAAATCATATAAAAGCCTTGCCCCTGTTAATCCTGTTCCTCCTGTTACAAAAATCATCGGGCAATGATAGTTAATTCTGTAATTGTAGAAGCCGGAACACTATCTTTGCGCAAATTCAAATTATGGGATTTATTGATGAATTGCGATGGAGGGGAATGCTTCAGGATATCATGCCAGGAACAGAGGAACTTCTTACCCGTGAAATGGTAAAAGGATATATTGGATTCGATCCTACTGCCGACTCATTAGGCGTAGGTAATCTGGTTCAGGTGATGATGTTATTGCATTTTCAAAGGGCAGGACATAAACCTGTTGCATTAGTTGGCGGCGCTACAGGAATGGTAGGCGACCCTTCAGGAAAGAGTGCGGAACGTAATCTGTTAGATAATGAAAGTCTGAATTATAATCTGGCTTGTCAGAAAAAACAACTGGAGAAATTCCTTGATTTTAATTCTGGTAAAAACGCTGCAGAAATTGTAAATAATTACGATTGGTTTAAAGATTTTACTTTTTTAGATTTTATCCGTGATGTTGGAAAACATATTACCATCAGTTATATGTTGGGGAAAGATTCGGTACAAAAGCGACTGGAAACAGGAATGTCGTTTACGGAGTTTTCCTATCAGTTGGTGCAGGGTTATGATTTTTATTACTTGTGGAAGAATCAGGAGGTGAAATTGCAAATGGGTGGCAGCGATCAATGGGGTAATATAGTTACCGGAACAGAATTGATCCGCCGCAAAGGAAATGGAGAAGCATTTGCTATCACAACTCCTTTAATTGCAAAAGCTGACGGAACAAAATTCGGTAAATCAGAATCCGGAAATATATGGCTGGATGCAAAACGAACTTCTCCGTATCACTTTTACCAGTTCTGGTTAAACTCCAGTGATGAAGATGTAAAAAAGTACGTACGCATCTTCACCTTATTTACAAAAGAGGAAGTGGAGGCCATGGAAAAGGAACATGAACAAGCACCTCATTTACGTATTCTTCAAAAAGCAGTTGCAAAAGACATTACAGTAAGAGTTCATTCATTGGAAGCTTATGAAACCGCCGTTGAAGCATCAGAAATACTCTTCGGCAATGCCACCACAGAAGCCTTATTGAAGATTGATGAAGAAACACTGTTAACTATTTTTGATGGTGTTCCACAAATGTCAATTTCTCAGTCTGCATTAAGTGAGGGAATACCTGCTGTTGATCTGCTTACCACCAATGCCCCCGTATTCCCTTCAAAAGGCGAAGCCAGAAAAATGATTCAGGGAGGAGGAGTTAGTATTAATAAAAGTAAATTAACGGATCCTATGCAATCAGTAAATAAAGATCAGTTGCTTAACAATAAATATATATTAATTCAAAAAGGAAAGAAAAATTATTATCTCCTCAAAGCCGAATAGTTAAGAAATTCTAAATCCGATAGCTATCGGATCTAAATTATTTGATACTCTTCGATCTATGCGTTAAAATTAAGAATTTCAATAGACGCAGAAATCTGAATTCAACCGCATATTTAAAAGCATGATAAAATCTGCACATGAATAAAGTAGCACTGATAATACTCGACGGATGGGGGAAAGCACCTGATGGTCCTTCCAACGCTATATCACAGACCAATACTCCTTTTATGGATAAACTACTGGTTGATTTTCCCAATACCACATTAAAAACAAGTGGTGAAGATGTCGGATTACCGGATGGTCAGATGGGAAACTCGGAAGTGGGGCATTTGAATATTGGTGCAGGACGAGTAGTATATCAGGATTTTGCACTCATCAATAAAGCAATTCGAGAAGGCAGCATTGAAAAGGTGAAGGCATTGAATGATGCAATGGATTATGCATTAAAGAATGATAAACATTTACATCTTGTTGGCCTTGTATCGGATGGAGGTGTGCACTCACATATTGATCATGTGAAATATCTCTGTACCATGGCAGCAGAACGGGGGCTTAAAAATGTTTACATACATGCTTTTACTGATGGCAGAGATACTGATCCCAATTCTGGATTGGGTTTCTTAAATGATCTGGAACATCATCTGAAAAACACAACAGGAAAAATTGCCAGTGTTACAGGTCGTTACTATGCTATGGACAGAGATCAACGCTGGGAGCGAATAAAACTTGCTTACGATGCATTGGTAAATGGTAAAGGTTTTAAGGTGGAAGACTGGAGAAATGCAGTGGAAGAATCTTATTTTAAGGATGTAACGGATGAATTTATCAAGCCTGTTGTGATTACGTCTTCAAGTGGTCATCCTGTTGCCGTAATAAAAGAGGATGATGCAGTGATCTGTTTTAATTTCCGCACAGATCGTTTAAGACAGTTAACAGTAGCCTTAACACAAAAAGATTTTCATGAGCAAAACATGCATGCATTGAAACTCTTTTATGTAACCATGACGAGATATGATGAAACATTTGTGAACGTACATCCTGCATTTGAAAAACCAAACCTGAACAATACACTGGGCGAAGTGCTCGCTGCAAATAAGATAAAACAGATCAGGATTTCAGAGACCGAGAAGTATCCCCATGTAACATTTTTCTTTTCCGGCGGCAGAGAACAACCATTTGAAGGAGAAAGACGCATTATGATTGCATCACCAAAGGTGGCTACTTATGATCTTCAGCCGGAAATGAGTGCAGCGGAAGTTACTGCAGCAATTTTACCGGAGTTGAAAAAGAAAGAAGCGGAATTCATCTGTCTTAATTTTGCTAATGCTGATATGGTTGGGCATACCGGTGTTTTTGGTGCAGTAATAAAAGCTGTGGAAACTGTTGACAGTTGTTTGAAGCAAGTTGTAGAAACAGGCAGAGAGAATGGTTATTCATTTATTATTATTGCTGATCATGGTAATGCTGATATGATGTTAAACCCTGACGGATCACCAAATACTGCACATACAACCAATCCTGTTCCGTGTATTTTGGTAAGTGATGCAAAATATAAATTAAGTTCAGGTCGACTGGCTGATATTGCACCAACAATACTGGAATTATTGAATATTAATAAACCCTCTGATATGGATGGTAACAGCTTAATAGAGAAATGAAAAAGTATTTACCGGCTATACTGATCTGTTTGTTTTTTTCGCAAAATGGATTTTCGCAACAACTGGGTTTTATGTTGGGTGGAGGAACCACGTATTATTATGGTGATATGAATGACAGAATAATTACGCATGAGAAATTATTGCGTCCTTATTTTGCCGGTGGACTGCTGTATCGTTTATCTCCCCGTTTTGATTTATGGGCGGCCTATATACATGGTACTGTTGTTGGTGATGATTCATTGGCAGTTAAGTATTCTGTTCGTAACCGGAATCTGAATTTTAAAACTAAAATTGATGAAGTAAGCATCAACATTGGTTATCGTATTTTAGGCGACAGAAAAGGAAAGGAACGTCGTTTTACACCTTATATATTTGCAGGCATCGGTGGTTTTCATTTTAAACCAACCACAGAATTTAATGGCGCCGATGTTGATCTGCATGCTCTGGGTACAGAAGGTCAATATATTGATGAAGATAATTATCCTGTACCTTATGAATTGTATCAATTATCAGTTCCGGCAGGTATTGGTGTGGAATATAAAATTAATCATTCCTGGAGTTTACGTCTGGAAGCCGCCAATCATTTTCTGTTCACCGATTATCTGGATGATGTAAGCGGAGCCTATCCTGATTCTGCATCACTGGCATCCACCAACAATGGAGCGCTTGCCGTTTTATTAAGCAGTAAAATAAAAGACAACGGCTTTCCTGGAAAAGGAACCAACAGAGGAACCAGCAGTGCTTATGATAGCTTCACACATATCGGATTATTCGTGCTTTGGACACCGGGCAAACCCAAATCTAATTCCACTCAAAAGAAGAAAAAAAATAAAAGTCACTGCCCGGCTTATCATTAAGTGATTTTAGATTTATTATTGAAATATTTTTTTAATGAAATCCGGAAATTCAATTGTGTTTTATTAATTGCTATACCAACCATTATTTGGTACTAACGGTTAAAACGATTTTTAGAGTATCGTTTATGGTTTCTCGCATGCAAATTATTTGTTGAGTAGAAATACTTTTTTTACGCGAAAGCAACTGAATCCAGTTCATTTAGTCCAACCTTGGTATTTGCGATAGAAGTAATTGCAGGGGAACCTTCACAAGTGAATAAAAATTGATGGTACAATGAGTAACCACCGAAAGCAAGTAAAGACCCAGTTGCGACTAAATGAACGGGGCCAAGCGGCCTTAGAGCGGGCGTATGCCTTGTGTGTATGATCGCGCCGGTACGGCGCTCCATCTGCGTCCCAATATCGAAAAAGCATATTTGCAATGGTCCCGAATTCGAATTAAAATAGCAGGAAGATTTTCAATTCAATAAAAAGTGTAATTGATAATATTAACATTTTAATTCCAAAAGGGGTGAATTCCCCGCCTCTTGAGGCGCCTTATTCATACAATTATTTATCATTATTTGTGATGCCCCGTT
>JANOBN010000429.1:0-14944 GCA_031411675.1 Bacteroidota bacterium
GTAAAATTCTTTACCCAGTAATTCAATACTGCTATCCGCCAGTTAAGCGTAGTATATTGGTTACTGCCGTGGTTATAATCGGAGACTAATTTAGTTGTTTTATGGGTATCGAGGAAGGAAAGGGCTTTAAAATTATCTTCCATGAGGTGCTTCAACGGCCCCCTTAGCCATTTACTCTCGCCGGGTGTTACAAATCCCTTCTTATCTTTTCGCTCTTCAATGGCTTTGGGAAGTATTCCGGATAAGGACTTTCTTAAGATGTACTTGGTCTCTGTTTCATGCACTTTATCCTCTGTAGCCAGGGAGAAGGCAAACTCTACTAACCGATGATCCAGAAATGGAACCCTAGATTCTATTGAAAATGCCATGCTGTTCCGGTCCTCATAGTGGAGTAAGGAAGGCAGGCTGCTGGTAGTCATCAGGTGGTACAGGAAATTATCGGTTTTATTGCCCTTTTGTTCTTTCAAATTAAAGGGGCTTTTACCGGCAGGGAGTTTACTTAAAAAGGGAAAATATTTACGGTACTCCAGTGAATATAATTGCTGCTCACTATACATACTACTCAAAAGGCTCTTTCCAAAATGAGCAGGCATTGCAGAAAGTGGTGCTCCGTTTTGTTGATTTATATTCCGGGTAAGGCTTATTGCTTTTCCATATTTCATTGCTTTTATCTGATCGGCAATGATACGGTAAAAAGTATGCATGTATCCTCCCAGATATTCATCACTACCTTGTCCGTCGAGCACTACTTTTATTTTATGATCCCCAATTAACTTCATCAGGAAATACTGCGATATAAATGAGGAACCTGTACAGGGAACATCTGCATGATATAAAGCACGATGAAAACTTTCCTGAACATCATCATCAGTAGGAGAAAAATAATACGGATCGATTGCCGGATATTTTTTAATTACCTCTTTGATAAAGGGCCGTTCATCCACATCATTCTTTCCCTCATAGTATATACTGAAGGACTTATAATTGATGCCGGGATTTAACTCCTGTACCATGCTTACAATGGCAGAACTGTCTAATCCACCACTCAAACAACTTCCAACAGTAACATCACTTCTTAAATGCAAACGAATGCTATCAGCAAACAAGGCATGAAACTTTTCTTTCTTCTCTTCAAATAAACCGCTTATTTTTTTAAAGGTATCAATATCCCAATATTGTTCAATGTCTATCTTACCATTTCTGTAGGTTAGATTATGCGCAGCCGGTAATGCTTTTATTTTCTCGAAATAGGTTTCATCATGATAACAAATCCAACCCATTTGTAAACCACGGCTCACCTGATTAAGATTTAAGTCATTTTTAAAGATGGGAGTTTTTTTAAGCGGTTTATACTCACTGGCAAAATAAAACCGGCTACCTTCTGTGATATAATAAAACGGCTTTATTCCAAATCGATCGCGGGAGGCAAAGAGTGTCTTCTCTCTTTTATTCCAAATGACCATCGACCACATGCCTACAAATTGATCCACACAACTGCTGCCCCACTGTTTATAGGATGCTACTACCACTTCTGTATCAGATTGTGTGGTAAAAACTACTCCTTTTTGCTCGAGTATCTTTTTAATTTCGAGATAATTATAAACTTCGCCATTAAAAATAATTACAAAGTCATCAAAATGCATGGGTTGATTGGCTTCCTCAGAAAGGTCGATAATACTCAGGCGGTTGTGACCCAGCCAGGTGGATTCCTGGTTATAGGAGCTACTGGCATCCGGTCCGCGGTGCGAAATACTGTGTAGCATTTCGTCCATCAACCTGTTGCCGGCAGCTGTTTCCAAGGAAGGATCAATAAAACCGGATATGCCGCACATTTTAAATGATTATTGTTTTATTGATGTTTTATTTATTGAAAAAACATTCACCATCTCTGTGCAGATATACTCAGCAGCTTTTCCATCACCAAATAATGCAGGAAATTTCAAATCCCTTTTTGCTTCAAAATATATATAAGCATCTTTAATTCTTTTGTTTGAAGTACTGGCAAGTATTGCACAACCTTGTTGCACCAACTCCACCCACTCTGTTTCTTCTCTTAAAATAATACAGGGCTTATTAAAAAAATAGGCTTCTTTCTGAACACCTCCGGAATCTGTCATAATCAATTTGCATTTTGACTCCAGTAATGTCATATCAAGAAATGATGCCGGTGGAACTACCCGTAGGAATTTGTTGTCAAAATAATTCTGTCCGGGTAATTGTTCAATCATCTTCTTTGTGCGCGGATGTAATGGCAGTACTACAGTTATTTGATGCTCTTCTGCAATCTGCATTATAGCATCAAGTATCGTTGTTAAATGCTGTGGATTATCAGTATTACTTTCTCTGTGTATTGTGGCCAGTATAAACTCATTTTCTTTTATAGACAGATCATTTAATATTTCGGAACGTTCACCTGCAACTTTTGCAAAATGCAAACTGTTATCATACATGACATCACCACAAAGAAAAATTCCGGGATGATCGATATCAAACGGTCCTTTATGAGAAGTATCAAATCCTTCTCTCTTTAAATTATCTATAGCTGTTTGTGTTGGTGAAAAAAGCAATGTGGAAACATGATCACAACAAATTCTGTTTATCTCTTCCGGCATTGCTTTATTAAAGGAACGCAATCCGGCCTCAATATGAAATACCGGAATATGCAATTTTGATGCGGCAATTCCACCGGCAAGAGTTGAATTGGTATCTCCATATACCACAACAGCATCGGGCTTTTCGTTTAGAAGAATTTTTTCAATCCCCTCCATCATCAAGGCCGTTTGTTTGCCATGAGTTCCTGAGCCGGACTGCAGGTTATAATTTTCCTTTGGTATTTCTAATTCACTCATAAATACCGCCGACATATTTGCATCATAATGCTGACCGGTATGAACGATTATTTCCTGAATCTGATCATTAAATAAGGTGCGAATGGCCCTGCTTAAAGCGGCTGCTTTGATAATTTGAGGCCGTGCGCCAATAATGGTCAATATCCTTATCATAATTAATTATTAAGTAATGATACAAGGTCAGCGGTTAAAGCTCTTCTTGTATAACGTTCAGTTCCGGACGAATTTACGAACAATTGCTGATTCATGTATAAATCAAAATAATTCAGAATAGCCCTTCTCATTGCAGCTTCCTCCTGAAAACCACAGGTAATTCCACTATTTGTCTGTTTAATGATAGCTGCTGCATCACCATCTGTGTCACCAATACATAAAACAGGTCGTCCTGCAGCAATATATTCAAACATTTTGCCGGTTAAAATTCCTTTTGCATTCGGAGTATCATTCAATACCAGTAATAATACTTGTGACTGATGTTGCAGCCTGATTACTTCATCATGCGGAATATATTCTACCAACTTTACTTTACTCATCAGATTGTTTCTTTCCAGTGCTTGCCTTACATGGAAATCTACTTTACCAACCAGCACAATTTTCAATGCTTCAGCAAAATTCTTGTTCTCTTGCATCAATGCTGAAATAACCTTCCAGAGCATTTCCGGATTTCTTGATTTTACAAGTGTACCAATATGTGCAATGGCAAATTCCTTATCCAATTTAATATTATTCAGAGTAACATCTGATTCATCAAAGCCATTTGTTATAACGTTAATGCTTCGCCCTGCAATTAATTCCAGTTCTTTCGCCATCGTTGCTCCCACAGCAATAACTTCATCTGCCCCGATTAAAACTTCCTTTTCCATTTTGTGATGAAGTTTATTTGCTGCATCACTTAACATTAAATCTTTATAGTAATCAATATTCGTCCATGGATCACGGAAATCCGCAATCCATTTTATATTTCTTTTCTTCTTTAGCGCCAATGCAATCAAGTGCATGCTATGTGGTGGTCCGGATGAAACTATAGCATCAACAGGATGTTTATCGAGATAATCATTTAGAAATTTAACAGAAGGATTAATCCAATATTTTCTGGCATCCGGGATAAAAAGATTTCCTCTTAACCATACAGCAATTCGTTCTGCATAGCCTCCCTTTCCCTTTTCATTTAAAAATCCGGTATTTATCTTCTCGCCCTTACGCCCGGTAAAACGCTTATACCATTCATAAGGCTCCCATATTTTAGTTTTAATTATTTCTGCCTCTTTAGGAATATCGGCTTCCAATGAAAGGTCAACAACAGGTATCTCCGGATTTTCCGGAGTATAGATGACAGGTTGCCATCCAAATGAAGTAAGATATTTAGAAAATTTAAGCCAGCGTTGTACACCTGCCCCACCGCTTGGTGGCCAGTAATAGGTGATTATTAAAACCCTACGCATTTACAGGAAAGACCATTTAATGAGTCTTATAAATTAATTTTTTACCGGCTTCTTAAAAGCAAAGAAAATAGCTAAAGCACCTAACAACAACAACACCGACGACCCCGCCAATGCAATTTTCTCGCCGGTTACAAATACTTCCGGTTCGAAGCGGAATACAATCTCATGCTTACCTTCAGGCACCACCATGGCACGTAAAACATAATTTGCACGGAAGTAAGGAGAAAGTTTTCCATCTATATAAGCATTCCATCCTTTTGGATAATATATATCAGAAAAAACGGCTACCTTTTTAGATGAGGTGCTGTATTTGTATTTCAGTTCATCCGGCGAATAGGATGTTAAAGCTATCGCAGACAATGAATCCGGTTGTAATACCAGTCCTCGAAGTTCACCTTCATAGCGTTTATCTACAATCAATGTTGTTTTAGGAGCGAAATCACTAAGTGCTTTCATCTCTGCATCAGCATCCGGCACAATTTTATATTCATTAACAAACCATGCATTACCCAATGCTCCCGGATTTGGCACAGCAAGCGGTTGTCCTTCTGATCCGGCCTGTATTACATACTTCATGTTCAACATGTCCAGCACTTTCATGTTACCTCTGCTAATCTGGTTCTCAATTAACTCCTGGTAACGCTTCAACTTCGCGCCATGATAACCACCAATCGATTTATGAAAGTAAGAAGTAGATGCATCGTTAAATGTACTTACAGTGGTATTCATTACTCTGTAATAACTCGTGTCAGTCATGATCTGCTGATCAGCAACTGTTGGTTCAAATGGCTTTTCTACTTTTGATTTGGCAACAAACTGTTCATCATTCAGAAAACGCTTCCCTACTGACCATTCATCCACCAATATTGCTGCAGCTATTATTAATACCACTACTTGTGTTTTAAATTTACCCTTCATATAAAACCAGAGTGTTCCGAATGCAACAGCAATAAAAAATAATGAACGAATTGCATCGGTACGTAATAACGACATGCGATCTTCCCGGATGGCTGTCATTAACCAATCATATTTACTGAAATTCTCATCGTATGCAGCAGAAAAATTACCTGCAAATCCCGGTATTACTCCGAACAATAAACAAAGTCCGCCGGTTATGTAGAATGACCATAACAATTGCTTTTTATATATAGCCGGATCTTTCACTTCCATCATTTTTTTGAAACCAAGTATTGCTAAGAGTGGCATGGTAAATCCTGCCAATACCAGGGTCATAGATACTGCTCTGAACTTGTTATATCCCGGGAAATGATCAAAAAAGATATCTGAGAAATCAGGGAAGTTTTTTCCCCATGCCAGCAGGATTGCCAACACTGAAGCGGTAATGAGCCACCATTTGTTGCGCCCTTCTACTATAAAAATCCCTAATACAAAAAGGAAAACTACAATTGCTCCCAGATAGGTTGGCGCTCCTGTTTTCTCCCCCCAATACATGGGTGCATTTTTTATAAATGAATCAGCTTGTGCCCCTGCTCCATTGGCTTGAAGCGCTTTGTAAGTAGCAGAACTTTTGGGCAACTCTGACTGCATAGCGCCGCCCCTTATGTTTGGGATTAATAAAGAAAATGTTTCTCCCTGTCCATAACTCCAGTCCATTGCATAGTCTTTATCTAAACCGGTGCTGATTTTTTTATCTTTTAATTCACTCTGACTTCTGGTGGAGTACTGACCATATTCATATGTTGCCCATAAGGAACTAATATTTGGCAAAATAGCAAGCAAAACTGCAATCAACAAAACTGCAGAAGATTTGATATACTTAACTATTGTTTTATCAAGAACAGCATAAACTGCTTCCGAAATCATATATATAATAATTCCAAAGGCAAGGTAATAAGTGATCTGAAGGTGATTGGCATAAATTTGCAAAGCAAGAGCAACGGCTGTCAATATTCCACCTCGCAAAATATCCCCCCTGACAGTCATCATCACTCCGGCAATTACCAAAGGCAACAAGGCTATTGCATGTGCTTTTGAATTATGGCCGGCATGTATGATAATAAAATTATAGGATGCCAGTGAATATGCAAAAGCTCCTGCTATGGAAATCCGCCAGTCTGCTTTCAGCGTTATCATCAATATATAAAAACCAAGAAACATGAGGAACATATAACTTGCAGGCACAGGAAGCCAAAGCCACAGTACATCATTTACATATTTAACAAGGTTTGCCGGACTGACAAATGAAATCTGATATCCCGGCATTCCGCTGAACATAGAATTCGTCCATAACGGTGCAACGCCTGTTTTTGCCTTCCAGTCTAATATCTCCTTCGACATTCCTGTCCATTGGCCGATATCATGTTGTTCAATTTGCTTGCCCTGCAATACCGGCATGAAGTAAGCAAAGGTGAGTACAATAAAAAGCCCGATTGCTATTAAATGTGGCTTGAATGTTTCGAGGATTGATTTATTCATAAGTGGTGTGGGTTCTTTACTTTATTTCTTCATATGGTATGTAATCTCCGTCATCATCATTTCGTTGCTTCTTTTTCATTTTAGAAGTGTCGATGGTGACGGTGCCTTCCGGTTTCGAATGACCTGTGTTATTTCCCTGTTGCTTTTTCATTTGATCCGCTAATCTCTCAGACAAGGAACGAAACAGAAACAGGAATATATATCTCCTGAAAGCAGAGAACAGCAGAATAATAACTAATACTACCAGGATAAAATCTGACATCAGTTTCTTTTGCTTTCTTTATTCTGTATTATTTTGTTTGATTTACTTTGAAAGGTAAAGATTTCTTTCCCCATAAACTTGCTGGAAGAAGTCATCATCTAAATCATCAATAAAATAAATCGCTTCACCGGTTGATTTCATTTCAGGACCCAGTTCCTTATTTACATCACGGAATTTTTCAAAACTAAACACCGGAATCTTTATTGCATAGCCTTTCTTCGTTGGAGAAAACTTAATATCCTTTATTTTTTTCTCCCCTAACATTACCTTGGTTGCATAATTTACATAAGGCTCATCATATGCCTTTGCAATAAACGGAACTGTTCTGGATGCCCGTGGATTTGCTTCAATTACATAAACTACTTCATCCTTAATTGCAAACTGGATATTAATCAGTCCGATTACCTTCATCGCTTTTGCAATCCGAATAGTATATTCTTCAATTTTCTTCAATACATTTTCACTCAAATCGAATGGAGGCAATACGGCATTGCTGTCACCACTATGTATTCCGGCAGGCTCAATGTGCTCCATCATGCCGATGATATATACATCTTCTCCATCACAAATAGCATCTGCTTCCGCTTCAATGGCATGTTCCAGAAAATGATCCAACAACACTTTGTTTCCGGGAATGTCTTTTAATAAATCAACCACATGTTTTTCCAGTTCTGATTCATTGATTACTATTTTCATGCTTTGTCCGCCTAATACATAGGAAGGACGAACCAATAACGGAAATCCAAGATTACGAGATAAGCCTACAGCCTGATCCGCATCTTCAATAACACCAAACTTTGGATAAGGAATATCCAGTGATTTTAACAAGGTAGAGAAACTTCCTCTGTCTTCTGCAAGGTCAAGTGATTCGTAACTGGTACCAATAATTTTAATACCGTATTTATCCAGCTTCTCTGCCAGCTTTAATGCTGTTTGTCCGCCTAACTGTACAATCACTCCAACCGGTTTTTCATGTTGAATGATGTCATATATATGTTCCCAGAATACCGGTTCAAAATAAAGTTTATCGGCTATATCAAAATCGGTGGAAACAGTTTCCGGATTACAGTTAATCATGATGGTTTCATAACCACACTCTTTTGCCGCAAGTACTCCGTGCACACAACTATAATCAAATTCAATGCCCTGCCCTATTCTGTTTGGCCCGCTACCAAGAATAATTACTTTCTTCTTATCACTGGAAACAGATTCATTTTCATCTTCAAAAGTGGAATAATAATAAGGAGTACGAGCTTCAAATTCTGCCGCACAAGTATCCACAAGTTTATAAACACGGTGAATTCCCATTTCCTTGCGCTTGGCATGAACTTGTGATTCCAGGCAACGTAATAAATGTGCAATCTGTCGGTCAGCATAACCTTTCTGTTTTGCTTCCTTCATTAAATCACGAGGAAAATTCTCCAGGGTATGCCTTTCAACTTCATGCTCCAGTTCCACCAATTCTTCTATCTGATGCAGAAACCAGGGATCAATCATCGTTAACTTCTGAATCGTTTTAAATGGTATGCCCAGTTTAAACGCATCATAAATATGAAATAACCTGTTCCATCCCGGACGTGCAAGTGATTCCAGTATCTGCTCTTGATTGCGCAGTTCCTTTCCGTCAGCGCCCAATCCGTTGCGTTTTATTTCCAACGATTGACAGGCCTTTTGTAATGCCTCCTGAAAACTACGACCAATACCCATTGCTTCACCAACTGATTTCATTTGCAATCCAAGATGTCGATCTGCACCTTTGAATTTATCAAAATTCCATCGTGGTACTTTAACAATTACATAATCAATGGTTGGTTCAAAAAACGCTGATGTACTTCCGGTGATTTGATTTTTTAGTTCATCAAGATTATAACCTATGGCAAGTTTTGCAGCGATCTTTGCAATAGGATATCCGGTTGCTTTTGATGCCAATGCAGAAGAACGGGATACACGTGGATTTATTTCTATAACAATAATCTCGTCTTCATTCTTTGGATTAACAGAAAACTGAATATTGCATCCGCCGGCAAACTGTCCGATACCATTCATGCATTTAATTGCCAGATCACGCATATTTTGATAAGTACGATCACTTAGTGTCATGGCCGGTGCAACGGTAATACTATCACCTGTATGAATTCCCATCGGATCAAAGTTTTCGATGGAGCAAATGATGATTACATTTCCAACATTGTCACGCAGCAGTTCCAGTTCAAACTCTTTCCAACCACTGATGCTTTGCTCTACTAAAACTTCATGGATAGGTGAAGCATGAAGACCATGATTTAGCGCTTCATCAAATTGTTCCTGTGTATTAACAAATCCTCCTCCTGTACCGCCAAGTGTAAACGACGGACGAATTACTAATGGGAAACCAATTTCCTGCGCAATCTCTTTTCCTTCTAAAAATGAGGTTGCAGTACGGCCTTTACAAACATGAGCCCCAAGTTCCAGCATTTTTAAACGGAACCGCTCTCTGTCCTCTGTGGTTTTTATGGCTTCAATGTCAACTCCAATTATTTTAACGCCTTCCTTGTCCCACAATCCTGCCTTCTGACAATCAATACAAAGATTTAATGCAGTTTGTCCGCCCATGGTTGGCAAAACGGCATCAATTTTATGTTTTTTCAGAATTTCTGCAATGCTTTTACGGGTAAGTGGCTTTAAATAAATGTGGTCTGCTGTCACCCGGTCTGTCATGATGGTTGCCGGGTTAGAGTTAATAAGCACTACTTCAATACCTTCTTCTTTCAGCGATCGCGCTGCCTGAGAGCCTGAATAGTCAAATTCACAGGCTTGCCCAATTACTATAGGTCCTGAACCGATTATCAGGATGGATTTAATACTTTGATCTTTCGGCATGGGTAATTATTCTTCGGTTTATGGCCTCATAATCAGGCCGGTTATATCGTTTGAATTCGCGCGAAATTACTTAAAAGTACAGAGGGAAATGATGATGTTAACATTTTGACACCAATTGGTTATAAAATCCCGTTTACCGGACCTCATACCAAAGGAAAAATTCTGATAATGGCAATTGAATCAGACGGACGGTCTGTCTTTATAATTGTCCGATTGTTCTATAGCATCCATTACTTTTTCTAACAAAAGATCGGCATCCATTTCCGGGTCATACGTCAAAGGGGGCTTAAAGGTGATGGTCAGTCTTGATCCTGCCTTCCTGAGTTTCAGCCCCTTCTTATCAAAAGCTTCCCGAAAGCCATCAATCACTACAGGTATTACAACCGGCCGGTATTTTTTTATAATAAAAGATGTGCCTCTTCTGCCTTTTGCAAAATTGGCGGTAGTTCCCTGTGGAAAGGTAATTACCCAACCTGATGAAAGTGCCTTGGCTATTTCTGAAAATTCTTTTACATCAACCTGCCTGTTAATGTCTTTGCCCCCTTCCCTCCAGGTCCTTTTTACGGTAATGCCCCCGGCATAATTCAGAATCTTTGGTATGATGCCGGCGCGCATAGTTTCATCGGCAGCAATAAAGTAAGTGTTGATACGTGGATTCAATAAATAAACCGGAAGTTTAATGTTGTTTTTCAGCTTCCACTTCTTACTGCAAATAACATGAAGTATAGAAATAACATCAGCAAAATAGGTTTGATGATTGGATACAAATAAAACGTTTGCGGTTGGAAGTCCGTCAAGATTTTCTGTACCCTTTATCTGCATCCTGTTCCACAACACCAAACCCGGATAAGTAACGGCACCAATCGTGGAAATCAACAAGCGTTTTACAATCCTTATCTTGCCAAACGGATCACGAAATGAATACCAGGAATTAGATTTCAAGTCAGAAATAGTTTATATATAAATGCTGTTTATCTATAATAACACTACTTTCTGTACTCCTTTTTGCTTGCCGTTGGTAATAGTGACATAATAAATACCGGCACGTAATTTACCTCTTTCCAGTAGATAATTTTGCTTCCCGGGTTGCAACATGCCAAGTTCTCTAAACAATACAACACTTCCATTCTGATCAAATACTAGCAACCTCACATTATCGGGCATCAGTTGATTGAAGGTAATTAGTACATCACCAATTGATGGATTAGGACTGGCTGTTATATATATAGATTGTGATTCAATTTCTTTTGCGGAAACAATGTCATTCACATCAGTAATATAGGTGGAATAAATACCGTTACCATGAGTTGCTACTACCACCAAACCATCTGTTGTGCGGGCATCAATCATATCAACTACTACACTACCAATATTATTCACTACCTGTTGAACCAAAACCGTACTCGGTCCATTTAGTTGTGATGTTGCATACAAACCTGTACTTGTTCCCACCAGATAAACAACACCATTTGACACAGGCAAAATATTTACCCATCTTACAGAAGGTCCGTTTCCTGAACCATTAATATTGGCTTCCAGATTACCGCCGATTTTCTGCCAGGTGGTTCCGGCATCTGTGGTATAAAACAAGCTATAGACGCCGTAATTACTGAATGCAACAATTACATTATCAGCATTTGCAGGATCTATGGCAATACAACTTACGTAGCCGGAAACAGGAAAGGTAACCGTTCCGGCAAGCGCAGTAATCTGTGTTCTTGCTGCACTGGTATTAGCACTGTCAACACGATAAACTTTACGTGTTGATGTACCATAATAAACTCTGTTGGCAGGGTTTTTTGAAACAGCAACAGCAGTAATGCTAACACCTGAAGCACTGGTGGTGTCCGCCAATTTAGTCCAGTTGGTAGAAATCGAATCCCAGTTTTGTGCATACGGAATTCCGGCAAGATTATCATTTCGCCATAAGTTTCTTCCTCCCGCCATATACATGATGTTGTTATTATTCGGATCAAGTACATAAGGATTGATAAATAAAAAATCAGCAGCACCGATAGGATCAATTCGTGCGAAACTGTCAATAACACCAGCTGCATTTACTTTAGCCCGCATCATTTTTCCATTTTGAATGGAGAAATAATAGCTGCCGGAATTATCAGCAATTGCACAATAACTTCCATCACCTCCACGAGGTGTTACCCACGGATCGAGTGGATTGGTAGAATTTACAAACCAGGTTCCGTTATCCTGAGCACCACCAATTATGATATTGCTGTTTGATGCATGATCAATAGCGCAGGTGTAAAACTGAGTGGTGAGGTAGCCGTTGTTTAATGAATTCCAAACTACCGGCGTTGCAGTATTGTCATCGGTACGAAACACACCACCGTCGTTGGAAGAATACATGATATCAGCATTGGAAGGATCAAAAAATACTGCATGCTGATCAGGATGATGCGATGGATAACCATCTACAACAGGAAGTGTAGCCCCTTCAAGATAGCCCCCGATATGTATTGTTTGATTTAATGATTTAAACTGATCAGTGGAACGGTAAAGATTTGTTCCTCCGATAATCACAACATTGGTATCATTGGGTTTTACTTTTACTACAATATCATATGAACCCTGGGTTTGAAATTTATCAAATAACCCACCTGTTGTCGGCAGGTTTGCAGAACGATCTTCCCACTGTCCGCCCGCACCTGCACCTGTACCGCTTATATACCAATACTTCCATAAGCTGTTCCATTCCACATCACCCAGAAAATTAGTATCCGGTTGTCCATAACCCGGAGTATGACCTAATATATATAGTTGATTTTCATCAGAAGGAGAAATTCCAATTTTTAAACGATCGTATACCAATGGAAATCCTGCCGGCATAATGTTGGTATAACTTATTCCGTCCGTCGATCGCCATATGCCTTTATTTGTTGTGGATCCATCACTGCTCATTGTACAATAAACAACTCCTGATTGTGTAATTTCTATATCTGTAAAATAACTGGCAGGTGAGGCTAGTGAGCCCTTAACCAAAGTCCAGGTATTGCCCCCGTTTACCGATCGTTGTATACTTCCATACGCCGCAACATAAACAACATCATTAACAAGGTTGGATGGATCAATAGCAATATCCCAACTGATATCACCCCAAACATCAAAGGTTGTCAGGCTGCTTGAAATTGTTGATGGTAATGCTGTCCATGTTTTTGCACTGTCAACTGATTTGTAAATTCCATAACCCAAATAATATGCGCCTCCTCCGCTTGCACTCTGGCCATACGCTTCTCCACTACCATAATACCACACGTTCTCATGACCGGCTCTGGTATCCTGCACTAAACAGGTAACGCTAAAATGCTGAGCAGGATTTGTGGTTCGTGTCCATGATATTCCACCATCTGTTGATCGATACATACCCCCTGATGCCGAACCTGCCACCAGTACATTTGAATTGGTAACATCCATTGCAAATGCACGTGTTCTTCCGCCCACATTCCATGGACCCCTGTTTTGCCAGTTGGCTGTTGCAGCAGAGCGATGTAATCCATCTACCTGATTATCTCCCGGAAGTTGTGAGGCAAACTCTAATTCAAGCGAACGTATATAGAGTGGAATTCTTCCGGTGGAAGGATCTGCAAGTCGGCGCAGTTCAAATGCTTTCCGGCCACCAATGCCGCCTTCAACCGATGCATCGCCAAAGATTATTTTTTTTTGTTCACAGGCATACATGCAAAATAATAAGGCAAGTATTCCAAAAGGTATAATTTTTTTCATGGTTTTATATTTATTCACTTCTTTGTAGTAATAAATCGAAGATTGAATTTTATTCAAAGATAATTTTTTTTAAGTTATTATTGCTTCTCCGGAAACAAAGAATAATCACAGCTAATGATCCCTCTTATAGCCAGTATCACCCTTTACCAATCGGTAATTCCTCTCAAAAAACCATTCATTATTTCATTAGGGCGACTGGATGTGGCTGAAAATGTAATAGTAGTTATTGAGACCAATGCCGGCATAACCGGTTATGGGGAATGCAGCCCGTTTATGACTATTAACGGAGAAAATATTCATTCCTGTTTTTCCATCGGTAAATATATCGGAGAGTTTCTGATAGGGAAGAATCCTCTTGATATTGAAGGATGTTCCCGCAATATGGATAAATTGGTTTACGGAAATGCCAGTATAAAAAGTGCTTTTGATATTGCGCTTTATGATATTGCTTCTCAACATGCCGGATTGCCTTTATATCGTTTTCTGGGTGGAGAAAATAATAAACCACTATTCACCGACTATACCGTTAGTCTTTCTGATAAAGAAACGATGACAACGGATGCGCTGAAAATTAAAGAGAATGGTTTTCCCTATATTAAAATTAAGCTCGGCGAAAATATTCATGCCGATCTGGAAAGGCTCCATTCTATAGTTAATGCTGTCGGGCAAAGTATTCCACTCCGTATTGACGCCAATCAGGGATGGAACGTTAAGGATGCAATTTACTTTCTGAATGAAATTAAATCTCTGCCAGTTCAATTTTGTGAGGAGCCAATTCCAAGATGGAATTTCATGGCATTGCCGGAAATTAATTCAAAAAGCCCGGTTCCTTTAATGTGTGATGAGTCTTGTTGTGATGATCATGATGCTAAACGTTTAATAGCTCTTAAAGCCTGCTCGATGTTTAATATTAAAACAGGAAAATCGTCAGGAATATTTAAAGCATTAAAAATAATCGGGCATGCTGAAAAGGGAGGAATCAAAATGCAATGTGGTGGATTTCTAGAATCGCGACTTGGATTTACAGCTGCTGCTCATCTGGCATTAAGCAGTAATGCAATTCAATATTATGACTTTGATACGCCTCTTATGTTTGCAACAGATCCTGTAATCGGCGGAATAATTTATACAAAAAACTGGCAGGTCATTTTACCGGAAGAACCGGGGCTGGGTGCGGTGATCGATCCATTTTTTCTTAAGGGAATGAATAAGATATTAATTGAGAAGTAGTCAATTAATTCTATTACCATTGGCGGCGAATCATCTTTTTAAAATGCTGTTTTCATCAAAATAAATCGCTGCTCAATTCATTATACCACGTCGGGTAAGTGCCAGATGAAATCTCTTTGCATTTA
>JANOBN010000430.1:0-5866 GCA_031411675.1 Bacteroidota bacterium
TTCATCGAGCAATTAGAAGCTGCTTTAGTACGAATAGAAAATAAAACTTATGGTATTTGCAGAGTAACCGGAAAGTTAATTCCTAAAGAACGCCTTCGTGCTGTTCCACATACAACACAAAGTATGGAAGCGAAAATGCAACAATACAAAGACTAGTTTAAAGCAGCTGCCGGAACTACATTCATGATGCCAACCGGATTCTGCAAATTTAAAAAAGCGTTCTGCTATTGACGGGCTGTTTATTGCAAGAGTTGCAGTAAACAGCTTTTAATTTTAAAGTTTACATCATTGAGAAGATCTGTATTTATCATTTCCCTGATATTAATTATTGATCAGGCAATAAAGTTGTGGATTAAAACACACATGTATCTGGGTCAGGAATTCCGCATCCTGGGCGATTGGTTTATTATACATTTTACGGAAAACTATGGAATGGCTTTCGGAATGGAATTCGGAGGGGAAAGCGGTAAATTACTACTAAGTCTATTTCGTCTTTTTTTTGTGATGGGTATCATTTGGTATGTATATAAACTTACCCGTACAAAGTATGATAAATTATATGTAACCACATTATCACTGATTATTGCAGGTGCAATCGGCAACCTCATTGACAGTGCTTTTTATGGGATGATTTTCAACGGCAGCGAATATCAGATTGCACAACTATTTCCGGCAGAAGGCGGTTATTCTTCTTTCCTCCACGGACGCGTGGTTGACATGTTGTACTTCCCGGTATTAGAAGGCAATTTTCCCTCCTGGTTTCCATTTTGGGGTGGTGAAGAATTTGTTTTTTTTCGTCCTATTTTTAATGTTGCCGATAGCGCAATATCAATCGGTGTTTTTATGTGGATCATCTTTCAAAAGCGTTTTATGATTAGTGAAAAAGAAGATGATACAACGATTGCTGCTTTACCAAATGCTGCTACCGAAGGTGATCAGCAAGGTGTTTAATCATTTTAATAAATAAGCAATTTACGTGATATAAATCTTAATTATATTTTAGTATCAAGTATCTATATTAAATTCCGTTTTTAATTTCATGATGACGGCTTTTATTGTTTTAACAAAAAGCTGAATAGCACAAAGATCCAATATCCCCTCTCCGGGGAGAGGGCCAGGATGAGGCGTTAAAAACGATGAATAGTAAATAACCAATAACTATTAACCAATAACCACTAACTGATTTACCTTCTCCTGTACTTCAACAAGTGTTATCCTTTGTATGCATGGATTTTCAGGATGAACACAATGTATCTGATCACATGGATTGCACGGTAAAACATGATGAATAAATGCAGCATATTTTCCATAAGGATAAAAAATAATTTTAGGACCCGGACCAAACAAACCAAGACATGGTACTTGTGAAATTGCAGCAATGTGTAATGGCCCGCTTTCATTTCCAATAAATAATGAAGCTTTACTCATAAGTGCAGCAAGTGCAGAGAGTGACAGTTTACCTACAGTGCTAAAAGAAGCAAATGACAATTTTTTCTGTGCTGCTTCAATATCTTTTTCTTCTCCGGGACCACCGGTAAAAACAATTTGCAATCCCTTTTCATTGTGCAAATATTCTGCTATTGCGCAAAAGTTTGCCAGAGGCCATTTACGTAATTCCCTTCGTGCGCTGATATGGAGAATGGCAAATTGATTTAATTGATGGTCATCAATAAATTGTGTTGATTCTATTTTATCACTTTCTCCCAAAACAATTGCAGGCAGTTCTACTTTGGCACTTTCACGAATTACAGGTGCTACTGTTTTAAAATTGGTCTCCTTTTCATGAGGATATTTCCTCTGAAAGGCATCTGTAAACCGCACCGTTCCGCGGTCAAGCCTTGCTTTAGGCCATTTTTTCAATGCCAGGCCCATTCCTTTCCAGCTTATTTTGAGATCTACAATCAGGTCATACGATCCATTCAATTCCTTCCAGTCAGTCAACAAATGGTTAACCGATGGATCAGATTTTAACAGCGGGACACAATAGGGTTTGCAAAAAACAGTGATCTCCGCTTCCGGATACTGATTTCTCAGCATTTTAAAAACATGCAGGCTGTAACACATGTCACCAATCTCATCATCCTTGATACAGAGGATGTTACGATAATTTAGCAAGGAAGGATTCCGGTATGCATTAATGAGCCGGCTGGTCAGCATCGACGCTACCAGCTTCGTTTTCTCATTAAAATTGATCCATTTCATTAGTCTAAGCTTAACTATCAGGGGTGCAATATTAGGTATTCAGGATTTGAATCAGGCATTGCAAACAGGGCTTATTTTATAGACGAAGCCGGCTCTTAAAATTGCTGAATAACTCCTGTCATAATTTTTTCAGGGTTTTGCTTTAGGAAACAACGGAAAATAATGTACTTTTGCACCGTAGGGTTATAGAGAGGGGACAAAAAGTCCCCTCTTTCATTATCAAAAAAATGGAAAAAGAGGAAATCCGGACATTAGTGGAGGCCTTTATCAGAGGAACGGATCAGTTTCTGGTGGATATTAAACTATCCCCTTCAAGACTGGCAGTATTTCTGGATAAACCAACCGGTATTACCCTCGAAGAATGTGCAGCACTGAACCGTCATTTGTCTGCAGAACTAGAGGCTACCGGTTTTCTGGAGAAGCATGAACTGGAAGTCTCCTCCCCGGGAATGGATATGCCGCTTGTTGTAATGCAGCAATATCTTCGCAGGATAGGAAAAGAAATAAAAGTGATGCTGAAAGACGGCAAAGAAGCGAAAGGAATATTACAGTCGGCAGGCGAGAATGATTTTGAAATGCTGACAGTAACAGAAACAAAAGAATTAAAAAAGAAAATACGCACAGAGGCGGTGCAAAAGTTTGCTTACAGTGATGTGCGGGAAACAAAATTAATATTCAACTTTAAACTCAAATAAAGGTTTACAATGGACCATCAGATATTGATTGAATCCTTCTCGGAATTCAAAGACGTAAAGAACATTGACAGGGCAACAATGATGAGTATTCTCGAAGATGTAATTCGGGGAATGCTTCGTAAACGTTATGGCACTGCCGACAACTTTGACATCATCATTAACATTGACAAGGGTGACCTTGAGATTTGGCGCAACCGTACAATTGTTGAGGATGGTATGGTTGAAGATGATGCTACACAAATTGCATATGCAGAAGCAGTTAAAATTGAGCCTGATTTTGAAGTGGGTGAAGATGTTACCGAAGAGGTGAAGATGGAAGATTTCGGACGCCGTTCTGTCCTTGCTCTCCGTCAAAATCTGGTTTCCCGAATCACAGAATTGGAGAAAGACGGTATCTATCGTAAATACAAAGACCGTGTTGGTGAAATTATTACCGGTGAAGTATATCAGGTTTGGAAAAAAGAATTGCTCGTACTTGATGATGAAGGCAATGAGTTAATCTTACCAAAAAGCGAGATGATTCCTGCTGACTTTTATAAGAAAGGCGATACCCTTCGCGCAGCAGTTCTTCGTGTGGAAATGGTAAATGCAAATCCTAAAATTATTTTGTCACGCACCTCTCCTCTATTCCTGGAGCGTTTATTTGAACAGGAAGTACCGGAAGTGTTCGACGGATTGATTACCATTAAAAATATAGTTCGTGAGCCGGGTGAGCGTTCTAAAGTGGCGGTGGAGTCCTATGATGACAGAATTGATCCTGTTGGAGCATGCGTAGGTATGAAAGGTTCACGTATTCATGGAATAGTTCGTGAGTTGCGTAATGAAAATATTGATGTAATTAACTTTACCAATAACCTTCAATTATATATTTCCCGTGCAATCAGTCCTGCAAAAATTACCAGTATAAAGATTGATGAGGAAACTCATAAGGCAGCCGTATTTATGCGTCCAGATCAGGTTTCACTTGCCATTGGTAAAGGCGGACATAACATTAAGCTGGCCGGCAGATTAACAGGATATGAAATTGATGTTTATCGTGATTCAGAAGATGAAGATGAAGATGTTGATCTGGATGAATTTACTGATGAGATAGATGCATGGATCATTGATGAGTTAAAAAACATCGGATGTGATACTGCAAAGAGTGTATTGAATATCACTGTTGAAGATCTTGTTCAGCGAACCGATCTGGAAGAAGAAACCATTAAAGAGGTAGTCCGGATATTAAAATCTGAATTTGAATAATTAGTGCCGATATATATAATTAAGTTTGTAAATAATTTGTAATTCATAAAGTACCGATTGGTAATTCATACCGTTTCGTATAAAAATAAAGCATGACCGAAGAAAAAGCATTACGCCTGAGTAAGGTTGCCAAAGAGTTCAATGTGGGCTTGC
This sequence comes from Bacteroidota bacterium, assembly GCA_031411675.1. Lineage (GTDB taxonomy): Bacteria > Bacteroidota > Bacteroidia > AKYH767-A > OLB10 > JANOXC01. The sequence goes on from JANOBN010000430.1 coordinate 4,296, forward strand.
AGCATGTTGTTGAATACCTGGAAGCAAAAGGTTTGAAGGTTGACAGCAATCCCAATGCAAAGATCTCACAGGAGCTCTATGTCCTTTTACAGGAGAAATACCAGCCGGATAAGTTGGCAAGGCTTGATGCACAAGAAGTAACGAAAGAGAAGCAAAAGCGCGACAATATTGTTATTGAAGCTAAACCAGGTAAGCATGAAGAACGTGCGGGAGAAACGGAAACTGAAACAGATGATCATCTTAAAGAAAGTCTGGAAAAGATAAAGTATACTGCCGCTTCGGAGAAAACAACAGCTAAAGCCAAACCTAAAAAGGAAGAACCTGTTGCTGAAATTACCCCTCCACCGGCTCCGGTTGCTGAAGAGCCTGTTAAGGCAGAGGAGTCAGACGTTATTAAAGCCAAATTCGACAAACAAAGTCCGGTAGTTTTAGGCAAGATAGATCTGGATGATCTTCGCAATAAAAAAGGTAAAACAAAGAAGGAAGAAGCGAAAGCAAAAGAAGATAAAGCAATTGCTGCTGAAGAAGAAAAGAAAAAATCTGCCAGAGGAAAAAAGAAAGCAGAGCCTGTAGCAGAAGTAACAAAAGAAGAAGTAGCAACACCTGCACCATCACCTGTTGTAGATACTCCTGTTGCTGAAGCCCCCGTGGTAACACCGGATGCAGAGATACCTCCTGCAGATATTAAAGAAGGACCCATTACTCCTGAACATATCAGTGTTAAATTTGAAAAACTTACCGGACCGAATATTTTAGGAAAGATTGTTCTTCCTACACCACAATCAAAAAAGAAACCCGTTGCTTCTTCCTCCGATTTTGAAAAAGACGGAGAGAAACGTAAACGTAAACGCAAAGACAATAAGCCAACAGGCAGCGGAACGCCTCAAGCGGGAACTCCCGGAAGTGCAACAGGTGAACGTCGTGACTTTAACAGACCCGGTGGAGCCGGAGGACAAAGAAGTGGCGGACCCGGCGGACAAAGAAGCGGGCCCGGTGGACCACGCAGCGGACCGGGCGGACCACGTAGCGGGCCTGGTGCTCCACGCAGTGGCGCCGGTGCAGCTCGTAGCGGACCAAGTGCCCCAAGAGTAGAGCCTACAGAAAAAGAAATTCAGGATCAGATTAAAGCTACACTGGCACGATTGAGTGGCAGTGGTAAATCAAGAGCCTCAAAATTCCGTAAAGAAAAACGTACTGCTCATGCACAACGTGCGGAACAAATAGCAGAACAATCGACGGAGAAAACAATTAAAGTTACCGAGTTCGTTTCTGCAAATGAATTGGCGAAACTGATGGATATTCAGGTAACACAAATTATCAGCACTTGTATGAGTCTTGGTATGTTTGTTTCTATCAATCAGCGTCTGGATGCAGAGACACTTTCCGTTGTGGCAGGTGAATTTGGTTATAAAGTTGAATTCGTTTCTGCTGATGTACAGGAAGCAATTAATGAAGATGTTGATTCAGAAGAAGAGTTGGCGCCACGTGCTCCAATCGTTACTGTTATGGGTCACGTTGATCATGGTAAAACATCATTACTGGATTATATCAGAAAAGCAAATGTAATTGCC
>JANOBN010000431.1:0-6631 GCA_031411675.1 Bacteroidota bacterium
CAATCAATGCAATACGCAATAAAATTATCCGTAGAATCTTCGCAGTTGTTAAAAGAGGGACTCCGTTTGAAAAAAAATATCAGTTATCGCTTGCATAATACCATAGAAATCGCCGAATGACTTGTTGATTACATTCAGGCGAAGACGCCTGAACGAGATGGTTATTTTACCTAGTCACTTAGTTACTTAGTCACCTAGTCACCTAGTCACTTAAAAAAAGGAGCTGATTTACTTCATAAAAAAAGGGCACTTTCATGCCCTTTTTTATTGTTATGGTCTGTCTCCCCCGCCGTCCCGGCGATCTTTGATGCGCTCCAGTAATTCACGTTTGAATTTTTCTTCGGAACGGTATAATAATGCTACTTTTTTAATGGGTAATGTTTCTTTAAACCTGGAATGATATTGCTTCTGAAGGTCTATTTCCTGCTGACGTGATGCCATTTCTGTGTCAATTAGTTTTTCCACATCTTTATCACTCATAGAACCAAAATCACTTTTCGCATCTTTCATTCTTTCATGGCGGGCTTCTCTGATTTTTTTAAGCTCATCGGTGTACTCATTATAAACCGGCCAGAATTTTTTTGCTTCTTCACTGGTGAGTTTTACTTCTTTGGTGATGAAAGCAATTTTCATGGATTCCATGTTTTCTCTTCTGTCTTCCGGATTCATTCTCCCGCGTGGCGGTTGTGCAGAGAGGGTAAATACCATTAATGTTAGTAGTAATGGCAAGAATAATTTTAGGGTTCTCATTTATTTTTTTATTTATAATTCATTGATTAATGATTCTTCTGATAAATTTTCCAGCATCAGATCTTCATCTGTTGTTGTTTTATTGTTAGTGGATCCTATTTCTATATAATCACATAATACGGATTCATCCAGATCAATTACTAAAGCCGAATTATACAGTTCGTCATAATTCATGGATATATATTCTTCATTAGTATCAACATTCGTTTTTGATTTTGAAAACCAGATTATTCCAAGTACCAGTATTGCCATTGCCGGAATTAATATTAATGGCTTTCTAAATAAGATGCTTGCTTTAGTCAGCCATGATTCTTTTTTGGAAGCATTGATACGATCAACTACGGAAGCAGAAAAGCTATCAAAATAACCATCAGGAGCTTCAAATGGCTCTTCTCTTGAAAGCTTTGACAGAAACGGAGCATCTTTCAGCTCTTCTTTCCATTCATTACTATTTTCCTTTCTCATTTGTGTGTTTGGATGCTATTTTCAATTTAAGGTTTAACGACCGGTAATATATTTTTCTACTTTGGCTACTGCATGATGATAAGAGGCTTTCAATGCCCCGACGCTGGTACCCAAAACCTGCGACATCTCCTCATATTTCATCTGCTCGTAATAACGCAGGTTAAAAACGATGCGTTGCTTGTCAGGTAAGGAAAGTATGGCGTGTTGAAGCTTTAATTCCAGGGCATTGGCATTGATTGGTGCACTATTATCCAGTTTTGAGCTCAACTCCCCTTCCACATCGTTTACCGGGAGGAAAAACCGCTTTTTTTTATTTTTAAGGAAAGTGAGTGTTTCATTCGTTGCAATACGATACATCCACGTAAATAACTGACTATCCTCCCGAAAGCCATCCAGATTGTTCCAAACTTTAATAAAAGTGTTTTGTAAAAGGTCGTTGGTATCATCATGATCAATGACCATCTTCCTTACATGGGAGTATAAACGTCTCTGGTACTTTTTTACAATAAGATTAAAAGCATAATGCCGGCTATCAGTGTTACGAAACTGTTGTAACAATTCAATATCACTGTATTCAGTCATTTGTCCGGTTGGAATCACTAAGGTGAAAGGGATTATTCACGACTGTGACGCTAAAGCCTGTATTTGGTTTAATGGGTCGATTGTTGAATCGAAAAACAGGCCTTTGCTATCATGCCATTTCAACGCTTTTGCGAGCCATCACTTTTTGCACAGCAGTTACTATATCAGGTGAATCAAGTCCGTATTTTTTCATCAACTGGTCCGGTGTTCCGCTTTCGCCAAAAGAGTCGTTTACTGCCACAAACTCCTGTGGTACAGGGAATTGCTGTGATAATAGCTGTGCTACTGCATCGCCCAGACCCCCATTTCTCTGATGTTCCTCTGCAGTAACCACACATCGTGTTTTTCTTACAGATTGAAGAATAGTGGCATTATCCAGTGGTTTTATGGTATGAATATTTATAATCTCTACATCAATTCCTTTTTGAGCCAGTATCTCGCCGGCTTCAATTGCTTTCCAAACTAAATGACCGGTAGCAATGATGGTAACATCTGTTCCTTCATTTAACATCACCGCTCTACCAATTTCAAAAACCTGATTGGCAGGGGTAAATACCGGAACGGCAGGACGTCCGAAACGCAGATAAACAGGGCCATTATGTTTGGCTATGGCGATAGTAGCAGCCTTGGTCTGATTAAAATCGCATGGATTGATCACTACCATGTTTGGCAACATCTTCATCATACCGATATCTTCCAGAATCTGATGTGTTGCACCGTCTTCTCCTAAAGTTACTCCGGCATGAGAGGCACAGATTTTCACATTTTTATGTGAATAGGCAATCGACTGACGAATCTGATCATACACACGTCCGGTACTGAAATTGGCAAATGTGCCTGTAAACGGAATCTTCCCTCCTATTGCCAGACCTGCTGCAACACCCATCATGTTTGCTTCTGCAATGCCGATCTGAAAAAATCTTTCCGGAAAAGCTTTTTGAAAAGCATCCATTTTAAGAGAGCCTGTTAAATCAGCACATAGTGCAACTACATCAGGGTTCATATTGCCTAATTCCAGAAGTCCGGCACCAAAACCTGATCGTGTATCTTTCTTTTCAGTATATGTAAATTGTTTCATGGGTTGATATTAATTAACAACAACAGATGTGCTGTTGCCTGATGTAATTGTGAATTTTTTTTCGATGGTATATAAACTTAACTGAGAATTCTTAGGACGAAAAACAACACGATAACTTCCGGGTTGTAACGACAGATTTTCCCTAACGGTATTTTCTGCCATGGAATAAATTAATTCCATCTCATTATTTTTTTCCAGATAAACACTGCCATAACCAACACTGTTGCATTGTATGGTAGCAATACCCGGAACAGGAATTTGCACTGTAGTTGTTTTACTTTGTGATACTTCCACATCTTCAAGGTATATACGCGGCAATGTCAATATTTCCAGATCATATTTTCCAACTATATAACGTTCTGAAGTATTAAAATCCTGAATATTCATGGTGGACATTTCATTTTTCTTTCTTACAATGCATGCTATCTTTTTAAAGTCACTTGCATCATCTACCTTTAATAACAAATCACCCTGAGGAGCATCAATACCAATGATGGTATGTTTTCCCGGAATCAGTGTAACGCTATCTTTACTCACCGGAGGTATCGTATGAACTACAATACGGTATTTTGAAAGCGGATCAATTTGTAAGGTGTCCGGAATACCTCGTGCATTCATGGTATGCACAAAATTATATTTGATGGCTCCGGTGTAAGAATCATAAAATGTCATGTTCACATTCGTCTCTGTTGACTTTCCATTCACATCTAAAAGATTTACCTGAGCGGTGGTATTATTCAAAGCTTGTGTGATGACTACATTAAGCACATTGCGGAATCCTTCTTCATTGGATGCATCAAAATAACTGCCGATGCATTCAAATTGTTTGAGGAAATCTTTATTCACTCCCAATCCAATTACAAATGGTTTTAATGCAATTCCTTTTTTCTGAAGTTGTAGAGATACGGCACAAGGATCGCCATTACATTCTTCAATACCGTCGGTAATTAATATGATTACATTTCGTCCCGGAGCAGAGGGAAAATCGCGCTGACATTCATCCAGCGATCGTGCAATGGGTGTTGTTCCGCTGGGTGATATTTCTGTGAGCCGCTTTTTTATTCGTGCTCCGTTTTTTGAGCTAAAGGGAACTTCCAGTCTTGTATCATCACAATCCTGCGGCGGATATTTTTTTGTATGCCCGTATACCCTTAATGCCAGTTGGAGATTATCTATTTTTTGCAGACTATCCACCATTTCAGAGAGTAGCTTTTTGGCTACCTCATATTTGGTATTGGTCTCCCATTTTGCATACATACTTTGTGAAGCATCAAATAAAAAGAGAATGCGTGTTTCCAGCTTCACCTCCTTCTTTTGTGCATACATGCTGACAGGCAGCAGCAACAGCAGCAACAAAATTTTTATATATATTGATTTCGACAAATTGTTCAGATTAATATAAATTTCAGCAGGATGAATTATAATTTACTTAAATGATGAATTAATAATCACCCAGTGTTTCTTCCAGCTGTGCAAGGGCCGATTTCAGTTGCTCATCGTTAGGTGCTACTCCATGCCATTTGTGCGTGTGCATCATAAAATCAACGCCATAACCCATTACTGTATTCATCAGAATGACAACAGGCTGTTGTTTACCGGTTAATGTTTTAGCCTGTTGCAAAGTTTTTACCACCTGTTCCATATCATTACCATCCATCTCCAGCACCTTCCATCCGAATGCTTCCCATTTATTCCGAAGATCTCCTTCAGGAAGCACTTCACTTACGGGTCCGTCAATCTGCTGTCCATTAACGTCGATTGTAGCAATTAAATTGTCGATTTTGCGTGCTGCGGCAAACATTGCTGCTTCCCAAACCTGGCCTTCCTGCAATTCACCATCACCCATTAATATATATACGATGCTATCATCCTTGTCCATCTTCTTGGCAAGTGCAGTGCCGCAGGCTGCAGATAATCCTTGTCCTAATGAACCGGAAGCAATCCTTATTCCCGGTAATCCTTCATGCGTAGCAGGATGACCCTGAAGACGAGAGTTCAGCATTCGGAAGGTTGCCAATTCCTTCACTTCAAAATAACCGGTACGTGCTAAGGTACTATACCACACCGGAGAAATATGTCCGTTGGAAAGAAAAAACACATCTTCCTTACTACCCTGCATCGACCAACCTTTGGGCTGATGATTCAAAATTCCATTATACATTGCGGTAAAATAATCAGTACATCCCAGTGATCCACCCGGATGACCACTTTGCGGGGCATGCACCATACGAAGAATATCACGTCGAACCTGGGAGGCAAATTTTTTAAGGTATGCTATATCAGCCATATTGAACTATTTCAGCTGACAAAAATAGAACGTTAATTCAGCGAATTTGCACTTTATTAACATCATTCAACCTTTTGTGCATAAAAGGTGGATTTTAAGAGGATATAGAAACACTTACTTTTGCAAAATGCAAATTTTCCCCCGGCAATCGCTGCTGATAAACGAGTTCGATAAAATCAAATTAATGGTGGAAGAAGCCTGTGCAGGCAAGGGAGGTATTGATCTGGCGCGTTTGATGCAACCTGATTTTACTTTTGATGAAATGGTTATTTCCCTGCATCAAACAGATGAATTCAGAAGAATTATCTCCAATAGTGAGCCACTTTACCCGGAAGCCTATCCGGATAATTCTGCTGACCTGAAGCTATTGGGCATTCGTAATTCCGTTTTGCTGGCACCACAGTTTCATCAACTGCTTAAAATGTGCCGATTGATGAAAACCATTTATACCTTTTTCAGGGAGAATGCCATAAAATATCCTGCACTTTCGGCTTTGATTAAGGACCTTGCATATAGTGAAGTGATTCCGCAAAGTATTTCGGCAGTGATTGAAGATAGCGGTGAAATACGCACTTCGGCTTCACCACAACTGGCAACCATCAGAAAACAGATGATGCGTAAAAGAGTGGAAGTGGATCAACTGTATCAAACAGTAATGATGCGTTACCGGAAAAACGGATGGCTGACCGACTCGGAAGAAAGCTGGAGAAATGGAAGGAGAGTGATTTCGATTTTTATTGAACATAAACGTTCGGCGAAAGGGATCATACATGATATTTCATCCACCGGTAAAACCTGTTTTGTAGAACCGGATGAAGCATTGCAGGTAAATAATCTCCTGATTGAATTACAGGAAAATGAAAAACAGGAGATCTATAAAATACTCAGGGATCTTACTGAGAGTATAAGAAAATATCACGCCCCGCTTGTTAGATATGCGGCACTAATTGCAAGGTATGATTTCATCTCAGCAAAAGCCAGAGTGGGTATTGAAATGGATGCATGGCTTCCTTTAATAGTAAATCAGCCTTTAATTGATATGAAGGAATCGAAACATCCTTTACTTTATATATATCATAAAAAAGCAGGCAAGCGTGTTGTTCCGTTTAATTTAAAACTGGAAGACGCACACCGCATATTGGTAATCAGTGGTCCGAATGCAGGAGGAAAAACAGTTTGCATGAAAACTGCAGGTTTGCTTCAAATAATGTTACAAAGCGGCATGCTAGTGACTGCTGATGCGAACAGTCGCTTTGGTTTTTTTAAAAATATTCTGGTGGATATCGGCGACTCACAATCATTGGAATTTGAGTTGAGCACCTATAGCTCACGTTTAAAAAACATGAAAACATTTTTGCAAAAGGCCAATGAAAACACCCTTTTTCTTATTGATGAATTTGGAACAGGTACTGATCCGAATCTGGGTGGTGCACTTGCTGAAGCTATATTAGAAGAATTAAATATTAAAA
>JANOBN010000432.1:0-1767 GCA_031411675.1 Bacteroidota bacterium
CCCGTGTAAATAATCTGGAGAAATACGATAAACAAAAAATTCATTTTGGGTTTTTATTAGGCATTAACTCTACAGATTTTCGTGTGACAAGAGCCGGAAATTTCTATAAACTGGATTCTATTTTAGTATTAGAACCAAAGCGGAGAGGTGGTTTTAACCTTGGTATTATTTCCGATTTAAAACTGGGCAAAAATTTCAACTTACGCTTTGTTCCTGAACTGGCATTTTCGCAACGTGATATACAATATTACATTCAATACCCCAATAAAAAAACGGAAACGGTGTTAAAGAAAGTGGAATCTACATTTCTAAATTTTCCTGTTGATATTAAATTCAAATCGGATCGTGTTGGCAATTATCGTTTTTATGTTTTAGGCGGATTTCGCTATTCTATTGATATGGTTTCTCAGGCAAAAGTGAATTCAGATCAGGAAGTTTTGGTGAAACTGAAAAAGGAAGATTTCGGCTATGAAATCGGCTTTGGTATTGATTGCTATCTGGAGCTTTTTAAGTTCGCGCCGGAGATAAAGATGTTTCAGGGAATACCGAATGTGCTAGCGCCTGATGGTGCACAGTATACAACTTCTTTAAGCGCTTTAAAATCGAGGATATTTTCGCTGGCTTTCACTTTTGAATAGTTTTTAATTTATTCGTGGGTCAATGAATTGCTAAATGCAATTTTTTATTTCTATATATAAATTCCTGCAAATCCCAATTAATCATTTATCTTTGTAATTACATCAAAAACAGCATTGCATCACTATGCAAAAAACAGAACTTGCTCTGCGGCCGGAAGAGGCTGCCAGCGAGGAAATCATTAAAAAACATCTGGCTGCAAACATCGGCGTCAGGGTTGATGATATCACCGGCTTTTCTATAAAAAAGCGTTCTATTGATGGCCGCTCCCGGCATGTTGTCATCCGTTTACAGACTGAAGTTTTTGTGAATGAAAAATACTCAATTCCCGAAATTAAATTAAGGGCCTTACAAAATGTTACTAATGCAGCACCTGTTTATATTGCCGGATGTGGGCCAGCAGGATTGTTTGCTGCAATACGTTTAATTGAGCTGGGACTTAAACCAATAATTCTGGAACGTGGTAAAGATGTAAAAAGTCGTCGGCGTGATCTGGCAGTGATTAATAAACAGGGGGTGGTAAATCCGGAATCCAATTATTGCTTTGGAGAAGGTGGCGCCGGAACTTATTCTGACGGTAAACTTTATACCCGCTCCGGAAAACGCGGTAATATCGACCGTATCCTGGAAACATTTGTCCAATTTGGTGCTGATCCGATCATTCTTGCTGATGCTCATCCTCATATCGGCACCAATAAGCTTCCGCAAATTATTACTGCCATGCGTGAAGAAATAATCCGCTGCGGAGGAGAAATTCATTTCGATACTAAATTGAAAGGTGTTACACTTTCATCCACAGGAATAACCGGAATATATATAAACGGATCCACATCAATTTCTGAAAATCAATATATAAAATGTAGTTCACTGATACTTGCAACAGGACATTCCGCACGTGATGTTTTTCAACTGTTGCATGAGCATAAAATACTAATTGAATCCAAACCTTTTGCATTGGGTGTACGCATTGAACATCCACAAAATATTATTGATCAGATTCAATATCATTGTGCCGATCGTGGTGCTTATCTTCCACCAGCATCTTATAGTCAGGTCCATCAGGCTGGCAACAAAGGAGTTTATAGTTTTTGTATGTGTCCCGGTGGTATTATTGCCCCGGCTGCCACTAAC
>JANOBN010000433.1:0-1865 GCA_031411675.1 Bacteroidota bacterium
GATGCCCCGTTGCTTGCGGCGGGGTAATTCACTCAACTGATTATTAGAAGACTTTTTATGAAAAGGATTCCCCTATTAACTGTATATTTACCCTTTATATTTTAATGATCATACAAGAGTTATTACGTAAATATCAGGAATCGCAAAACGTTCGTTTCCTCAGCAAGGGCATTGCCGCTCCGGGAAAAAACAAAATACTCCTTTCCGGACTTACCGGTTCCGCTGATGCCGTAATTGCCGCTGCACTTCAGCAATTAGTTCCTCATCCTGCTTTATATATTGCCGGTGATAAAGAAGAAGCTGCTTATTTTCAGAATAACCTCGAAAATCTTCTGGGTCAGAATAAAGTTTTGTTTTTCCCTGCTTCCTATAAGAAAACATTCAGCATCGATCAGATTGATAATAACAATGTACTTCAACGTGCGGAAGTTCTTACACGAATAAGTAAAGCAACGGATCATTTTATGATTGTAAGTTATCCGGAGGCTATTGTAGAAAAAGTGGTGACTAAAAGAACGCTGGAGAGAAATACCATGGAAGCTACTAAAGGAGAGAAGCTTTCTATTGCATTTTTAACAGAGTTCATGGAAGAGAATGGCTTCGACAGAACAGAATTTGTGTATGAGCCCGGACAGTATGCAGTGCGTGGTGGAATTATTGATGTTTATTCCTTCGCACATGAAATGCCGTTTCGTATAGAGTTGGAAAATGATACAATAGAATCCATCCGTACATTCGATCCTTCTACTCAATTGTCGGAAACGATGATGGCATTTGTAACTATTATTCCAAATGTGCAAAAGGGTTTGGTCAGGGAAGAGCATCAGTCCTTTTTTGATTTTATTCCGGAGAACACCGTTGTTTACGCACGAAATCTGGAATATATATCCGTTTTCATCAGGAACAGTTACAATGAGATTAAAGAAAAATATGGTGAAGCTTATTATTCAGAAGAACAGCAAGCAGAATTAAAACTGAGTGAGGTATTTGATACTGCTGAGCATACACTTGACAGAATCAATGCGCACCGGGTGATAGAACATGGAGAGAAAAATCATTTCCGACCTGATGAAACATTTACGTTCCGTATGTCGCCGCCTGTAAGGTTTAATAAAAACTTTGATTTACTCCTTATTCAGTTATTTAAAGATCAACAGGAGAAATATAGTAGTTTGATATTTTCTGATTCCCCGAAGCAAACAGAGCGCATCTATTCCATTTTTGAAGATATTCAAAAGCCTGCAGAATATAAAGGCAAACAACTTCAATTTTCCGTTGTAAACACCGCTCTTCACGAAGGATTTATTGATCATGATTTAAAGTTTGCCTGTTATACAGATCATCAGATTTTTGATCGTTATCACCGATTCCGTTTAAAGAAGAATTACAGTAAGAGTGAAGCCATTACTTTAAAAGATTTATACAGCCTAAAGCCGGGAGATTTTGTAACACATATTGATCATGGTGTAGGCCGATTTGCCGGACTGGAAACTATGGATGTTAGTGGCAAGCAACAGGAATCCATACGTCTGGTTTATAAGGACAACGACATTTTATATATATCCATACATTCTCTGCATCGCATTGCACGGTTTACAGGTAAAGAAGGTACCTCGCCCACTTTAAACAAATTGGGTTCAACAGCATGGTCAACCCTCAAGCTGAAAACCAAAAAGAAAGTTAAGGATATTGCCAAGGATCTTATTGAATTATATGCAAAGAGAAAAGCACAAAAAGGCTTTGCATTTACAAAAGATACTTATCTGCAAACGGAACTGGAAGCATCATTTATCTATGAGGACACTCCTGATCAGGTGAAGTCAACACGTGATTTCAAAAAAGACATGGAGCGCGATTTTCCAATG
>JANOBN010000434.1:0-2179 GCA_031411675.1 Bacteroidota bacterium
ACCCAGGCTGCCTTATCACGAATGATATTGATTAACGCTTGTAAAGCTGATTTTTCTTTGGCTACCTTTTCTTTGGTTTCCTTTAAGCCTGCTTCGGCATAAACGGAAACACATTTTATAAATAAACAATGTTTGTCACCAATAGTATTGTATAAACTGCTTCGGTTAATTTGCATGGCATCAACTAAATCTTGCATAGAAGTTCCGTGATAGCCTTTTTCCCAAAAGACGTTCATTGCTTTTTCTATTATCTCACATTCATTAAACTCAACACTACGTGCCATGGTATTTAATTTTCTGGGACAAAGATATATTTAATTTTGAAACGGTTGTTCCAGAATTAACTTTTTTTTATATTTTTTTTATATTTTTTAGCAAAACCCCTGTAAATGAGGCTATAAGACATCTAATCCTACTATAATAAGTTTTAATAAATGAATGTTGATTATACCGTAAATTTGATAATCACACTTTAAATAAAGTATTCAAATGTCTTACCGATGGTAGCATCTTAAATCTGAATGGCTTAAGAAGTCTCTTTCTAAACGGAAGAAAACTATCCACCCAACACTCCCATTTTACTGATATTCAGATTTATTTTGAAAAATAGTATTGAAAAAAATTGCGCAACTAAATGATTGCGTATATATTTGCAACCGAACAGTAGCGCATAAATTAGACGAGATCATGAGAAGAGACCCCTTTCAGGCCATTGCCGACCCAACGAGAAGAGCCATTTTAGGTTTAATTGCAGTACAGGCAATGACACCAAATGCCTTGGCCGAACATTTTGACAGCAGCAGGCAAGCTGTTTCAAAACACATTAAAATATTAACCGAATGCGAACTGCTCACCCAGGTGCAATCGGGCAGAGAAATTTACTACCATTTTAATCCTGACAAAATGAAAGAAGTAGCCGACTGGATAGAGAATTTCAGAAAATTATGGGAACAACGATTTGACCGATTGGACAATTTGTTGCTCGAAATGCAAGCAAAAAACAAGAAATAATATAAAATTTAAAAAAATGACAAAGCAAATTTATCCCTGCTTTTGGTTTGATGGTCAAGCCAAAGCAGCAGCAGATTTCTACTGCACCATTTTTCCTAATTCAAAAATTACCAGCGACTCCCCTATGGTGGTTTATTTTGATTTAAACGGAAAACAATTTATGGGCTTAAATGGTGGTCCAAAATTTAAATTCAATGAATCCGTTTCCTTTGTAATTACCTGTGATACTCAGGAAGAAATCGATCATTATTGGTACAAACTTATTGCCGATGGCGGTGAAGAAAGCAAGTGCGGCTGGCTAAAAGACAAGTTCGGCTTGTCGTGGCAGGTTATTCCGAGTATTTTGGGCGAACTTATGTCGGATCCTGTAAAAGGTCACCGAGTAATACAAGCTTTCCTGAAAATGACAAAATTTGATATAGAAATCCTTAAAAATGCCTAATCACATGAGCAATCAAACTAAAATCACAGCAGAACCGGGCAAACAGGAATTCTTTATCGAAAGAGAATTTGATGCTCCAAGAGAATTAGTCTTTAAAGCATTTAACGAACCTGAATTATTAACACAATGGCTGGGACCAAGTAATCTTACCATGGAAATTGAAAAATTCGATAACAAATCTGGTGGCTCCTACCGCTTCCTGCATTTTGACTGTAATGGCAGTGGTGAAAAATATGGCTTTAATGGCGTTATCCACGAAGTAGCGGTACCAGAAAGAATCATAAGAACATTTGAATTTGAAGGTTTGCCCGAAAGAGGCCATGTTTCTTTAGAATTCCTGACTCTCGAAATATTACCCAATGATAGAACCAAGTTGAATATTCAATCGGTTTTCAAATCAGTAGCCGACCGAGATGGGTTACTACAATCGGGAATGGAAGGAGGCATGAATGAAGGTTTCCGAAAATTGGATGCCCTTTTTGCAACATTAACAAAATAGCACACTCAAGAGCATATAGTGTCCGATAGCCTTAATTATATTAGGCTTTCCCTGTGCGTGGTTGGCAGGAAAACTAAAAACCAAAAGTTCCTACGAATTCTTTGTAAATGTCGTTTCGTTAGTTCGGGACGGCATTTTTTTTGCCTGGATGTGAATTTTAAAACTTTTAAAGAAAATGCTATAAGGTATTTATTATTCATTATAAATAACTTAGTCTAACTAAATTT
>JANOBN010000435.1:0-2910 GCA_031411675.1 Bacteroidota bacterium
CAATAGCCATTTTTAATGGAGAAGGAGGTTCGAGATTTCTTTTGCTTAATCCAAGCCACAAGGAACTGAATAATGGAGCCAGCAAAATAACTCCCAAAGGATTCACACTCTGGAACCAACTTGCAGGGAATTCTTCCTTAACAAAATCAGTAATTGTTCCGTTTGCAAATAAGAATATCAATACTACTGCACCAATACCGGTAATTAAATATTCAATTGATTTCTTCCATTCAAAGAACCAGGCTAATCCCTTTGTTAAAAAATAAGTAATTCCAAGACATACGGCAAGTGTAATCCAACCCGGAACAAAAATATGTACATCGCGATGTACTTGTTGATCTGCAAATAATGTAAGTGAAGCACCTGCCTGTTCGAAACATGCCCAGAAGAAGATTACAAAAAAGGCAAGTATAAATATTACTATAATCCGCTGCCTTTCATCGCTTTTTAATGATTTGTCGCTTAATATTATTATTGGCATCACAATCATAGCTCCATAGATTAATATTCCAATCGGATCCCAACTGATCATGTGTTTAAATTTAAACAATGCAAACATGGCTGCTGTAATTCCTATAATAATACCATAAGTACTTAATGGCATTTTTGCTTTAGGCATACCCAGTGGTTGGCCATCAGCATCAACTATATGCTTATTCTTAAGTAATTCAAAAGAAATAGTACTTATAACCATACCAATACCGGCAGCAAGAAATCCATAGCGGAAGTCGGAACTAATACCGGTATCCCCTAATGTTCCGCAAATTAGTGGAGAGAAGAATGCTCCCATATTTATACCCATGTAAAATATGGTAAAAGCAGCATCAACCCTGTGGTCACCTTCTCTGTAAAGTTGACCAACCATGGTAGAAATATTAGGTTTGAAAAAACCGTTACCCATAATAATAAAGGTAATACCAATCATCATTATCCCCAACTCATTGCCGGAACCTAAACTTCCACCGCTAAAGAATAATAAGAATTGACCAATGGCCATTAAAATACCACCTACAAGAATACTTCTTCTGTTACCCCAGTACCTGTCACTGATATACCCTCCCAGTAAAGGAGTGAGGTAAACTAATCCTGTAAAGCTTCCATATAAATTAGATGCATCCTTACTGGATAACATCAGAGCTTTGGTTAAAAATAATATATAAATGGCACGCATGCCATAGTAACTGAACCTCTCCCACATCTCTGTGAAGAAGAGCAAATAAAGTCCCCTTGGGTGTCCTTTTTCGGTGGTTGTCATATGATCTTTTTACCTGTTTAGGGGACTAATGTAATTAAATTATTAAAAAAGTGGGATTTATTAAGACAAACATGGAAGATTAATCTGCCAATCTTTACCATAAAGACCTTTTCAGATCACTTTTTTCATCAGGTAATGCTGAATTTTATCAAAAAGCAAAAAGGTTTTTTCTACCACCATATATCCGTTTTTACTATAAAAAGGAACTGCATTCTCTCTGGCCTGAAGCTGAATTTGTGTAAGGCCCATTGCTTTGGCTGAATCTTCCACTTTTGTTAATAACATTGTGCCTATTCCTTGACCCTCAAAGTCAGGATGGACGGCCATAAATCGGATTTGCCCGGTAACAGCATCCACTTTTTGTAAACGACATACACCAATTGTATTTCTTTTTGCATCAATTATTGAAAAATGAAAGGCGCCGGCCTCATCATTATCTTTTTCACTTCCTCTTTCTTTTCCCCATGGTGCCCGTAAAACTTCCCACCGGAGGTTATAATAGGCTGCTAATTCATAAGCAGTAGCAGGAGAAATTATCTGAAACTCCATATATATTATATAAAAATAGAAAAACCTGCTGTCATCATCCTTTTGCTGATACTACCGTCAGCTTCTTTTTGTTCCAGTATATATTTTTTCACATCGGGCTGCTCAAGAACATCAGAAATTTCCCGTATGAAACCAAAAGGGACAGAGGCAGCATCTAACATTCCGGCTAACTCTTTACTGTCGCGAATTAAAAATAATTCCTTTAATGCTTCTTCAAGTGATGTTCTGTTTATTACTCGTTTTACGTTGGTAGCATATCTCTCATCCTGTAATAATTGCCTGCCATTCAGTAATTCACAGAGTTTGCGAAATTGCTCATCGCTGCCTACAGCAAGTACTAAAAGTTTGCCGTCAGCAGTGTAAAATGTTTCTCCGTAGGGTGCTATATTAGGATGTAAAGATCCGATACGCTGCGGAGATTTGTTGGTGTTCAGATAAACAGAGGACTGATTCATCAACGAAGTGAGTCCGGCTTTCTCCAGTGATGTTTCCACATAACTTCCTTCTCCTGTTTGCATCCTGTTTATTAACGCTGTTAAAATTCCTTCTTTTAAAAGATGAGCCGCAATTATATCCATGAAAGCAACAGGCAATTTTAAAGGCCCGGATGCTGATGTTCCGTTTATACCCATAAATCCGGTTTCCGCCTGCACAATTGCATCATAAGCAACACGGTGAGAGTTTTCAAAGCCTTTCAACTGTGCATATATTATTCTGGGTTGAATGGTTTTTAAAAAAGCATAATCCATTCCCAGTTTAATGGCATCATTCTGCTTGTAATTCGCAATAATAACATCGGCATCTCTAACATGCTCATATACTATGTTACGTTCTGAAACATCATTCAGATTTAACAGCAGAGTTTGCTTTCCCCAGTTCACGCTGTGGTAATAGGAAGAATAGTTAACTGAAGGATTTTCCTCAGCAAGCTTCCAGCTGCGGGTAATATCACCGCTTGTTAATTTATTCTCAATTTTAATAACGGTTGCACCAAGTTCAGCAAAAAACATTCCTGCAGCAGGCCCGGCAAGAACTCCCGCAAGCTCAATAACTTTCAGATTATTGAACAAAAGACTAGGAGAGAGCTGTTTCAAAAGTGTTTTTTT
>JANOBN010000436.1:0-5524 GCA_031411675.1 Bacteroidota bacterium
AGTGGTGATACAGGGTATGGATGCATCAGGAAAGGATGGTGTGGTGAAAAATGTGTTTGATGCGGTGAATCCTATGGGCTGTATGGTGTATTCTTTTAAAGCGCCTACCACAGATGAGATGAAGCATGATTTTTTATGGCGTATTCACCAAAAAGTTCCTGCAGATGGAATGATACACGTTTTTAACAGGAGTCATTATGAAGATGTAATCATTCAACGTGTGCATAAATGGGTGGATGAAAAAACTATTGTGCAGCGTTATAGTCAGATTAATGATTTTGAAAGATTGCTGCAGGAGACAGGAACTACTGTTTTGAAATTTTATCTGCATGTTTCCATGGAAGAACAACTGGAACGGTTAAACGAACGCTTGCAGGATAAGACAAAGATGTGGAAGTACAATGCTAACGATATTAAAGAACGTGATTTCTGGAAGGATTACATGAAAGCCTATGAAGATGCATTTCAGCAATGCAGTAAAAATGCTGAATGGCATGTTGTACCATCGGATCAGAATTGGTATAAGGAATATGTAATTGCCAAAAAAATAGTGGATACGCTAAAAGGCTTGGACATGAAATATCCGGGATTGAAAGCAGAATAACCATGATATTAGTATCGAGTATCATGTATCGAGTATCTAGACTTTTGATTTTTCTTCGGATAATTTGCAATTAGTATTAATAAAAATCCTAATTTTAAAATGATTTTTTTCGAATCTGCTAATCTGCTAATCTGCTAATCTGCTAATCTGCTAATCTGCTAATCTGCTAATCTGCTAATCTGCTAATTTGCTAATCTGCTAATCTGCTAATCATCACATCTGCCAATCTGCTAATTAAAATTATGCTCCCCTTCAAAAAAACGCTAATGAAAAACACAAATCTTACTGATTTGATCTGCCATTTTTAGCAGGTAAATGCCAGCAGGCAATGTGGAAACATTTAAAATGTTAGTTTGATCAGAATTTACCAATTGTGTGAGAACTTCCTTGCCATTTACATCAAACAACTGCAACAATACATTTTCGTTTTCTGACACTTGCGAGATATTCGGATATGGAATGCAAACAATATCATTTGCCGGATTGGGATAAACGGTAAACATATTTTGTTCGGTCGTTTCTTCAATAGCTGATGTTATTGATGAATAGATTGCTGTAAAACCGCTGCAGTTACCCTGGATTAAAAGTGATGGAGTACCGGGATCCATATCTGTATTGACTTGAACAGATCCTGTTGTCAGATACATTTGATTTCCCATGTTGTTTATAGTAAGGTAAGCACCGCTGCCTGTTAAAGCATACCCGTTTTGTATTATTCCGGAAGCAGTTAGTTTTATATAAAATGGTGAGAAAACTGTTGGTCCGGAAGAGATCAAGTTTATTCCATTTCCAAAATTAATCGGGCCTTGCAGTTTACCTACAGCAACAATATCGCCATTGGAAAAGTCAAGGCTGTAGTTTCCAAATTCCACTTTTCCTGCATATTGATTCACCCATAGCGGATGCATTGCGGAATCGTATTTGGCAATAAATCCATCCTGATAATTCCAGGAAGTAGAAATCATGGTCAGCACACCTGCTCCCGGATCAAAGTCTACAGCTCCTTCAAATGTACCTGATACATAAAAATCGCCGGTGGCTTTATCTACTAAAATCGATTGTGGTGTAACGCGTGCCTGCGCTAAAAACTCACCTATTTTATGACCCCATAACTTCGTTCCGGTATTGCTGAATTTTGTCACAGTTAATTCATAATATCCAACACTCATTAAATAGATATTTCCTGATGAATCACAATCAATTGTTTTTTCATACTGAGCGTAGGAATAGTTTGCAGGATAATTATTGGTATCCCATAAATAATTACCATTGCTATCATAACAAATCAAATCGGCATTTCCCTGAATACAATAATGCACATTAGGTCCCGGATCAACGTCAACCTGACCGTTTGGCTCTGCAGCAACAACAATATTATCATTCGGCAAAAGAGTTAGCGTGCGTGCTGTAATTAAGTCATTTTGTGTATCACCAATATTGAATGCCCAATAATAATTACCTTGTGCATCATACTTTGCCACAAAATAATCCGAATAACTAAAAAAGTGACTTCTTAAAGTATCTATTCCTGCATCGCTTAAATCAAAATCAATGCCGCCAATAAAATTTCCTGAAACTATTATATCCCCTGCAGAATTTATTGCAAGTCCGGTAAAATCAAAGGTAACAAACGTGCCATAACTTTTAAAATATTTAATCCACAGCAAACTACCGGTGGAAGTATATTTCGCTAAATAATAATTATACCCGTAAGAGGTAAAAGCAGTATCCCCCGCACCGGTGCCGGGGTCCATATCAGCAATGCCTGTCAAAATACCTGCTTCAATAATATTTCCACCGGCATCAACTACAACATTGTGAATAATGTTAGTAGGATTAAATCCTGTTCCTATTGGCGCATATGCCCAATTGCAGCCCGGTTGAGAATTACTGTAAAAGGCAATCGTCAGACAAAATAAAGTAAACAAAGTTTTCATAGTCAAAATTTTTATGTTCTTTAGTGATGTTATTATCGATTCAGTAATTTCAAAGATAATATTAATTAGGTAACTACCAATAGGGCGGCAATGGATATTAAAATAATCCATGCAAATCACATTTTACAACAAAGAGAGTATCAAGTATCAAGACTTTTGATTTCGTTTCGAAGATTGTGTAATTATTATTATTACAAAGATAAATTAGCTAATTCACTAATTGGCTAATTGGCTAATTGGCTAATTAAAAAAGAGTATATAGACTTTTGATTTCATTTCGGATTATGTGCAATTACTATTAATGAAAATGCCGTTAATAAGCGTAATTGCAAACTACGCTTCGACCATGAGATTGGTGTTCCGTAAAGTTTATACTTTCATTAATTGTATTTACAAACTACATTTACTCATTTAATATTCCAACTTGTCAATTAATATAAAAGCGTAGTGCAAACTACGCTTAGACAAGGTATAAAAATTTATTTTATCTCCATTTTCAAATTAGCTAATTTTCAAATTGGCTAATTGGCTAATTACAAGAACCGCTATCTTTGGCAATTATCCAACATAGCCATATAGTTACCTAAAAACTTATCATGCATCATAAACTTTTAAACTACTTCTCCAGAATTATGCCCCTTTCCACTGAGGAAGCAACAGCTATTGCTGAAAGTATGAACGTGCAGCAATATAAAAAGGGCACTGTTCTGCTGAAGGAAGGACAAATATCAGCTTCGGCTTATTTTGTACTGGAAGGTTGTGTAAGGCAGTACTATTTAGTTGACGGAGAAGAAAAAACAAATAACTTTTTCAGAGAGGAACAATGGGTGGTTTCTATCAACAGTTTAAGTCAGCAAACGCCCTCCAATCATTACCTGGAATGTTGTATGGACTCTGTTTTAGTGGTGGGTAACAGAGAAAAAGAAGAAGATCTTTACAAACGATTTCCAAAGCTGGAAAGTGTTTCACGGAAAGTAATGGAAAAAGTATTTGCTGAGCAACAGGATATAATGTCGTCTTATACTACCGATACTCCTGAGCAACGTTATGAGAATTTGCTAAAAAAAAGGCCGGCTTTGTTTCAACAGGTACCGCAATATCAGATCGCCAGTTATATTGGTGTTAAGCCCGAATCCTTAAGCAGAATAAAAAAAAGGATTCTTAAGAAATAATTATCTTCTTTCTTTCCCTTCATACGGTTATTGCCACATTCCCCTTTTTATGACCTTTTTCCACGTAAGCATGTGCTACAGACATCTCTTCTAGAGAATAAGTTTTATCAATTACAGCCTTCAACTTTCCCGTTTCTATCAGCTCTTTCAGAAAAATAATATCGGCTGCCTTGTGGCTTATAACACCCATCAAAACTTTACTCCTTTTTGTTAATGTTATCCATAAACCTTGTAACATCTCTTTCATCCCTGCTGCACTTAAAATAATCGTTCCGTTTTTACTCAGAGATTTTAAACTATTAAAAACAGGTATCGAATTTACCGTGTCGAAAATAACATCATATTTCTCTCCGTTTTTTGTAACATCCTGCTTTGTATAATCAATCACATGGTCAGCACCCAACGATTTAACCAAATCAATATTAGTTGTGCTGCATACTCCTGTTACCTGTGCTCCATAATACTTTGCCAGTTGAACAGCAGTACTGCCTACCGCACCAGATGCTCCTACAATAAGCACTTTCTGTCCCGGTTGAATAACTGCCTTTTTAATAAAGTGCAGTGCTGTAGTTCCACCAAATGGAATAACGGCTGCTTCCTGATGTGACATACCTGCGGGAAGTAATGCTAATGACGAAGTTTCCGGAACAGCTATATATTCTGCATAAGCACCAAAAGTCATATCGGTATGTCCAAAGACTTTATCGCCTGCTTTGAATAGTGTAACAGCAGAACCCACACTTTCCACTTCACCGGAAAATACAGCACCAAGAATTTTTATCTTCGGTTTTGTAAGACCAAGAAAAAACCTCACCGCAAACGGATCCGCCTTTCGCAAGCGCCAGTCACCTGAGTTTACAGCTGTTGCCCGAACTCTTAAAAGAATCTCATTGTTTTTGGCTATTGGCTTATCCACTTCTTTGATATAAAAAACATCCGGCGCTCCATATTTTTCAAAAACTATTGCTTTCATCTTTTTCATTTATTTCAGAGCGCAAAAATATAACCGTCATTTTTCAAAATCATTGACTTAAGTTAAGAAATGAATACCGCATAGAAAGCATCAAAACATTTATCCTATTTCTGCTTCTTATGTGTCGTTATTTTGTCCGGAGTTACTTTAAACTCCTTCATCAACTCCAGTCCGTAATTACGAATTACTTCAATAACAGCAATCGCCTTTTTCCCTCTGGGAGTAATAGTGTATTCCACTTTCGGCGGAACAACAGGAAACACCTCCCGTGTCACAAATCCTTCGGCTTCCAGTTCACGCAGTTGTGTGGACAACATTTTATGCGTTATGTGCGCAATATCCTTTTTGATTTCACCATACCGCATAACCCTATCCTTTAATCTCCAGAGGATGGGCATTTTCCAGGTGCCGCCAATTCTGTCCATGGCAAATTCCACCGGGTTATAATACACTTTGTTGTTAAATATAAAATCTGGCATATCGTTAAAGTATTGATTTGAAGTATACTTTCCAAAATGTGAGTATCACTACATATAGTGTGTATGTAGGCAAAGATACCATATAAGCTCATTTTTGCAAAATCATTTTAAAAAACAATAAATAAAAATCAATATGTATAAAATTAAAACACTGTTTATCGCTTTAGGAATGTTACTGATTGTATCTGTTGCCTTTGCGCAACACAATGCCGGTAACAATGGTAAAATATTATTAATTGCTTCCAATCCATCTGTTAGTAAACAAACCGGTTGGCCGATTGGTGTTTGGGCTGCGGAGGTAAATCATCCTTATTGGGAATATTCCAACGCAGGATATACTGTTGAACTTGCAAGTCCTG
>JANOBN010000437.1:0-3450 GCA_031411675.1 Bacteroidota bacterium
CCGCCTGACACTTTTCAGTTCTGCTTTTTTAAATGGGTTGGATTTACAATATGTCCGGGATGCGGATTAGGACATAGTATTTATTATTTAGTAAGGGGTCAATGGCTTACATCATGGCACATGCATCCGCTTGCTCTTCCTGCATTGATAATTATTATTTACCGAATACAAGAACTACTATTTTTAAAACTTAAAAAACTATCTATCCTATGAACCAGCAATTAATAATGTCACTACCGGGACTTACACCTGAAGAACTGCTTTTTATTCAGGAAGCCACGAAAGAACTGAATGAAGAGCAGGAAAAAAACTTCATCATGTTCTATGGTACCAGAAGAAAAGATCCTCAGACAATTATGATATGTACAATAATTGGATTTGTCGGAGTTTCAGGCATACAACGTTTTCTTGTAAATCAGGTTGGGATGGGTATACTATACCTTTTAACCGGTGGTTTATGTTTAATAGGAACTATTGTTGACCTTATCAATTACCAGAAACTCGCACTCGAATTCAATCAGAGAATGGTTGTGGAAGCTGTTCAGATGACCAGAGGGGTGCGCTAATTATCAGTAATATTTAATTAATTATTCATTTCTTCAAATATTAAAATGATAAATTCTTACGTTACCTATTCTATACGACCAGCCATTTATCGGTTATTTATGGTGTTAACACTGTTTAGTGCATGTACCACCTATGAAGAAGAAATTATTCCCGGGAATGTTGCACCACCTGACCCAACGGTAAACAGTACGATTTATGAAGATTATATAAATAAAAGTTATATTCTGGCAATGGGCAGAGAACCTTCCGGTTCCGAGTTAGCAAATGATCTGAGTTTATTGCGTTCAGGTTCTCTTTCCGGCGCCTCACGTGAAGTTTTTGCAACCGGCATTTTTGCCGATGCTGATTATCGGCAACATGCTTATGATGAAACGAGATATGAACTGCTTCGATCAAACGACAGTTCAGAAATGGCACAACTCATTGCAACATTTGATTTTCTACTGGCCGATTCTGTTAATATACAGTTTTGGCCTCAGCTGATTTTTGAAAAAAACAGAATGCTTTTAACTATGGAAGCCAAAAATCTATTTCTTAACGGCAGTATTAATATTAAGGAGGTACATAAACGGTTGTTGAATAATAATCTCTACGATCAGTTAAATATGGGTTCACAAAATTTTGTTCTTGGTGTATTTCAACAATTAATAAACAGAGAACCTACGCAGAGTGAATTACAAGCCGGTGTTGCTATGGTGGATGGAAATAATTCGGTATTATTTCTTCAAACCGGAAGTTCTAAGGAGGAGTTTTTGGATATTGTTTTAAACTCTCTGAATTATTATGAGGGGCAGGTAATCCAACTTTATGAAAAATATCTGCTGCGCACTCCAAACAGCTATGAAATGTCAACAGGCACACAGTCCTATTATCTGACACAGGATTATGTTAAAATTCAAAAAGACCTGATTAAAACCAATGAATTTGTAGGATTAAAATAATTACATATGAAACCAGTATTTTTAATTTATGCATCAATACTTTTTATATTAATAGCTTCCTGTAAAAAGGAAACCAGTTTTTTATATGAAGTAGATCCTGTATCTGTTGCACAGAATGGAGGATCCGCTAAGAATAATGTAAAAAGCACCACTGAATTTATTTCTATTGCTTATGCTGACATCTTTGGCACTAATATCAGTACTTCTTATCTTCAGGATTTAAATACCGTTTATACTGCTTTCGGTGATAAAAAAATGATTGAAGACCGTATTATCCGCGCATTCCTGAATAGTCCTTCAGCAATTATTCCCGGTGCTGTTTCTGTTGGCGGCGATACTGCTGTTTTTGTAGTAAATACCTACAAAAAATTATATAACAGGGAACCCAATGAATTTGAAAAATATTATACTGTTCAGTTAATACGTACCGAACCTTACATGTCTGCTAAAGTGATCTATTATGCACTAATGACTTCTGATGAGTACCGTTATTATTAAAAACGAAAATCAACATCCTTAATTCTTTAACCAGAATAAATCTATTTACTAAAATGAAAAGGAGAGACTTTTTAAAACAGGCAGGAATGGCTGTAGCAGGTGCTTATGTTGTTCCATATATATTACCTTCCGGTCGCTTATTTGCAGCTACGGGGGCAAGGAAAGCTAACCATGTTGTATTTTGTTTGTATGCCGGAGGTGTTCGCAATATTGAATCTGTTCAACAGGCTGATGGTAATTTGATGACTGCAATGCTTAATGGATCCGGCAGCATTTCGGCTGACATTGCATCGGCGATGGATCCTTTGCCTTCTTCACCTTTGACTTCTGCACTTCAGAATTATGGAACACTTTTTAAGGAGTTTCGCTATAAAGAAGGTCCTACAGGGCATTTCAACGGACATACTGTTGCAATGACCGGTGCCTATACTACCAACGATATTGTAATAAAAGCAAATCCAAAAGTTCCAACTATTTTTGAATACTACAGAAAGCATAATTCACCTCAGCAAACAGCTCTAAATAGTTGGTGGGTTTCTAATACACTTGGCCCCTACCCTGCTTTAAATTATAGTAATGCACCGGGATATGGCGCAATATATGGCGCTAATTTCATCTCACCTACTTCAATATATAATGGTCCGGGACAGGCAACAATTGAAAATATTCTAAGCCTGAGTAATAATGAAAATGATGCAATGTTGAAGTTGCGCAGCTTTGTTAATCAGAATTTTAATAAATCATATGTTGATGGATCAGCAGGAGTAACAAATACCGAAGCCGATGCTTTGTTGATTAACTCCTTTATAAGTGACATGTTCCTGCAAACCAATCCTGCACCATGGGGAATTAGTCCGAACATTATGAGTAACGATATGTACAATATTTATTTTGCAGAAGAAATTCTGAAGCGATTTAAACCAGAATTAATGGTGGTTAATATGCAGGATGTAGATGTTTGTCATTTTAATTTCACTCAATACGCCAACAACTTACGTAAAGCCGATTATTCAGTCGCTCATTTATGGAACACCATTCAAAATACTCCTGGTCTTGCTAACGATACGATAATGATTATCGCACCGGAGCATGGCAGAAATTTAACCGGTAATAATTCTATTGATGCATATGGAAGAAGAGCATTGGATCATACAGCTGATGTAAATGTAACTCAGGGTGACCAAATGGCCCGCCAGATATTCTGCATGGTTGTTGGACCACCGTCAGTAGTGAAGCAATCACTTACTCTTGATGTAAATGCAGTTCAGCAACCTTTAGGTGAAAGCATTGAAATTGTTCCTGCAATTGCAAACATACTTGGATTTGATACTAATATTCCTTCAGGTTTTGGATTGAAAAATTTTAATCAATGTGATTTACAACAGGCCTTCTTTTGATATGAAAAAAATAAAACTCAGAAGAATAAATTTTACCGGAATAATTG
>JANOBN010000438.1:0-2082 GCA_031411675.1 Bacteroidota bacterium
AATGTGCGTTTGCCGGATGATATGATTATTGGCAACTATGCAAAAACTGATGGAATTGCAGGTTTAATCTTCGGGCTCTTCTTTGGAGCAGTGTTTGGTATCAGTTACATGTTTAGTGATCTTAATTCCGACATACGATCAATTGATAAGTATAAATTCAATAGTAAATCTTTTTTATGGGGACTCAGAGGAGCACTGTTTGTTGGAGGGTTTGCTGGTGGAATGGGTATTCTGCTTTCTACTCTGATTGAGACATCTTTTGCCAACAGGTGGTTATTTGATTTTATTGACAATAATTTGGGATTGATCAATTATAAGCTCCTGGGAGTATTTATCCTTGCATTTGGTGTTGGTGCCGTTTTGGGATTTCTGGTGTTTTTTATCTCCACAAGTATTGACAGAGAGAAGTCAATTATTACCGATAATGAAAAGAAAAGTTATAGACATGGATTAAACCAGAGGCTTAGCAGGGCTTTTTTAACATCCTTAATAGTTGGAGGTACCTGCTTTATTGTACTTGCATTAGTTTTTGTTCCATTATTGTATTTATTAAATGAAGGCGATGCTGATTCAATAAGAAGAGGAATCGGAATAGCAGGTGGAATTAGCATAATTACGATGTTAATGCTGGGTGGAATTGAAATGATAAATCACTGGGTATTGCGAATCTACTTGTGGATTTATGGCATTGCTCCTTTAAGATTTTCAGAACTCCTGAGGAGTATACAGGAGCATCGGATTATCTTAAAAAGCGGAGCTAGTCTTGGTTTTATACATACCACATTGCAGGAATATTTTGCAATAAATTTTGAATCAGAGAAGAAACTAATTAATAAACACCGCTCAGTTTTAAGCATCATTATCTTGTCGGTTATTTTAATTGTTTCATCGCTAGGAATAGTATATCAGCCACTCAAAATAAAATATTGGGATATGGCTTTTTGGAATGCTCCATATAATTTTATGATTCATTTTGAAAATAAGAGCAATCTGTATAATTTGGGGAAGTCGCAGATTAAAGTTTTATCAGATGGGAAAATTACAGTACGTACAACTGGCAGTGTAAAGCTTGGAACATATTTAGGGCAGATAACACCTAATGGTACTACTGTTGGGTTCATGGGCTTTCCTTTAAAGGAGCAGTATAATATAGTAAAGAGTATCAGGCATGGCAGTTTAATGTATCATCAAAGTAGTGCGCCTGAGCGAAATGGAAATGGCTGGAGGGGATTATACCAGTTCAAGAAATCTTTCGGAACAATGCAATTTGTTGATACTATTTCTGTCAGCCAAGGAGATACATTGACTTTTGTTCTAAATGATGATGAATATCAAAATAATACAGGAAAGCTTGATATTTATATACGCTGGATCAATTAATAATTATTTCGGTGTTAGAAATTTTAAGGAATGAATCCATCTTTCAGATCTGTTTTGCTTACAGATTTAAACACTAATAGTTGCATTTCATCAAATGAATCAAAAATACTTTTCGTTTTATTCCAATTGCCGGTTCCTTTTTTGAAGTCGTAATACCAACTGCCTCCGCTGAATGATGATCTCCATGAGCCGCTTGCAATACCATTAATAATTTTACCAGTTAATGTTGTAACTGAGATTTTTTTTCGGAAGTTGGTGCAGTTCTCAACAATTGTAATGTTGCCATTATTAATTACTATGGATTTTATTTCTACCAAATGATGGTTTCCTTCCTGTACATTTTTAGGATAACCATGTATGGCCTGCACGGCATTATTACCTTAGTGTAGTGCAGAAATCAGGTCATCCACACCGGCGTAAATGGTCAGAAGGGAAAACAATAACAAATTTTTTTAAATAAACTCTCATGATGGTTTGGTTTGAGATTATATAGACAGAAATAAATTGTTGTATTGTTAAAGGATCAAAAGCACTATTAAATTTTTAAAATTATGGTAATCGTATGGCTGTTAATTAATACATGAAAATAACATTTGGCCAAATCAATCAGGATTTAGGTGAAAAGTTTAAAATTCAGATAAACGAATATAAAATGAATAATCAAACTACCAAATCATAAAGGAAATCCTCAAGCATCCCCAC
>JANOBN010000439.1:0-5763 GCA_031411675.1 Bacteroidota bacterium
CAGAGGTGGTGGTGAATATGGTGAAGAATGGCATATGTCAGGAACTAAACTGAAAAAACAAAATGTATTTGACGACTTTATTGCAGCCGCGGAATATTTAATAAAAAAGAAATATACATCACCCGCAAAACTCGCAATAAGTGGCCGTTCAAATGGTGGTTTACTGGTAGGTGCTGTTATGTTACAACGGCCTGATCTTTTTAAAGTTGCGCTTCCTGCTGTTGGTGTGATGGATATGCTTCGTTATCAGAAATTCACCATTGGGTGGGCATGGGCAACAGATTATGGTACCAGTGATGATGAAAAGGAATTCAGGGCACTCTATAAATACTCCCCATTGCATAATATAAAAGAAATCACCAATTATCCTGCAACACTTATAACAACAGCGGATCACGATGACAGAGTGGTACCTGCACATTCATTTAAGTTTGCTGCTACCTTGCAGGAGAAGTATAAAGGCGATAATCCGGTGCTTATCCGAATTGACACAGATGCCGGACATGGATCCGGTAAGCCAACCGGAAAGCTCATTGATGAACAGGCAGACATCTTTTCTTTTTTATTTTATCAGTTAGGAATGAAGCTTTAGTTTTTTTTACATTACGATTATGAATTCTATAAAAAAGGTATGGTGCTATTCTCTAAATTTACGAACTAATTATTATGCTGTTAGAATGAAACAATAACCTATGAAAAATCAGCTTTCTATCTCCCTTATTTTATTTCTGTTGATGTTTTTTTCCTGTACCAAGGATAATGACTTAAGCATGGACTTTAAAATTACGGGTGTAAATAATAAAACTATAGTACGAGGCACAGGCATTGTTATTCCAATGGAGGTTTTTTATCTGGGAGGTGAAAAGCAAAATGTTACTGTTTCAGCAGAAAATGTTCCGGCAGGAATTACAGTAAGTTTTGACAATGCAACAGGCGAACCTGATTTTACGCTTTCAACCTATGTTTCAGCTGATATAAATATGATTCCCGGAAATTATACAGTAACAGTTAAAGTAATTTCTGAAGTACAAAAGCAAATCACCAAAGACTTTATCATTACCGTTACAGATCCTGCAAACAAAGTTCCTGTTCTTACTTTAGCCGGCCCCGGCAGTACTACCTGGGTATTGAATGATCCGTATATAGAACCGGGGTATATGGCAATTGATGTGGAAGACGGAGACATTACCTCTCAGGTTATTGTTACCGGAACAGTTAATTATAACAAAACCGGTAATTATGTTGTAAATTATAAAGTGTTTGATTCAGATGGTGACTCTGCAGTAAAAACCCGAACAATTACCGTGCTCAACAGTAATGCTTATATGCAGGGTTTGTATAATTGTACAACAGCTGTTCAGGGTGGGCCAACATTTACATGGCAGTCATTTGTTGAAACATCATCAACCAACAATCTGCATTTTGTACTTAATAAAATTTCTGATTGCCTGGGAAGTTTAACTACTCCCATGCGACTAAAAGTTATTCCAAGCGGTGCAAATAACGTGACGATCCCGGCACAGGTAGTTTACGGTTCCAATACTGCACAACCAACGCATTGTGAGCCGGCTTATCATAATATTTCAGGAGGCGGTACGGTAACTTACACTCCACCCTATACTTTTATAATTCAATATACTGATCTCTATGAAGACTCAACCGGACTACAACATTTATTTGTAAAAACAGATACCTATATCAAGGCTCCCTGATTACATACCAGGAAATCCCGGAAGCAAATCCCTGCCTGCAGACTTCATTTCATCCTCTGATATTCTTTCCGCCTTTTCCAGTGCACGATTCATAACAGCTTCCAGATTCTCTGATATTTCCTCCGCATTTTCCGCCAATAATAATGATGAGTCAATATAAACGGATTTCACCTTTCTGTTACCGGTTACTGTTACTTTGATCTTTCCATCCGGAGTCTGATCATCAATATATATATTATCGAGACGGGATTTTATTTCATCCATTTTCTTTTTAACGTCTCCAAGCTTATTTAATATATCAAACATGTTGTTATTTTTTTGAAACAGATTTTATCAAACTAAGTTAATTCCATTACTATTAAAATTCAATTACAAGTCCATCAAATGCAAGCTCCATACCTGAAGGTAATTCCCTGTTGATTGCAGCAGTGGTTCCTAACTGATGACTAATGTGAGTGAAATACGTCTTATCCGGACCGATCTTAGCTGACATGTCAATTGCTTCCGCCAATGTAAAATGCGAAACATGTTCCACTTTACGAAGTGCATTTAATACCAGAACTTCCGTGCCTTTAATTTTCTCTAGTTCATCTTCAGGAATATACTTGGCATCAGTAATATACGTAAAGGGACCAACGCGAAATCCGAAAACATCCATCATATAATGCTTTACAAGGATAGGCTCCAATTCAATCGTGCCAATTATAAACTTTTTATTTTCAATAGTATGTAAAGCAAGCTCCGGCACTCCAGGATACTTAAACTCGTCAAAAGCATAATGAAACTCTCTCTTCAATGCTTGCTGAACCTGTTCTGTAGCAAAAATATCCACAGGTTTTCTATGTATGTAATTAAAAGCTCTGATATCATCCATACCGGCAATATGGTCCTTATGTTCATGAGTAAAAACAAGACCATCAAGTTTTCGGGCTTTAACTCGTAATAACTGCTGGCGAAAATCCGGTCCGGAATCAATTACGATAGTAGTTTGTTCATCTTCAATCATAACCGAACTCCGCAACCGCTTATCACGCTCATCGGTACTGGAGCAAACCACACAGGTACAGGCTATTACCGGCACTCCCTGTGAAGTTCCTGTTCCTAAAAAAGTGACTTTAAGCACTATTGTTTAATTTGAGGGTTCTGCAGGTTCAGAAGATACTTCTTCCTCATCTGCGGCAATAAATGATGGATGCACCACTTCTGACTTCACCTTTGGTGCCTTAATAAAAAGTTCCTGAACATCGCTTGTCACCCTGCCCTGATTTAACAGCATTTGCGATATTTCAAAAAGTGACTGAATTCTACTCTCCACCGTAGCAAACTTATTGACTACCACCACCTTCTTGGCCTCCAAAATACAATACCCCGACTTAAAATTGCCTTTTTCATAGCGTACTTCATAGGAGTTCTCCTTTAGAAAATCTTCCAGCTTTTTAAGATATTGCGGCGTGTACTTAATCATTTCGTAAAATTAATAGCCCAAAGGTCTTCATTTACTCCCAAACCGCCAAGAATAAAGCCTTCCTTTTTGTTAACATAACTAACTCAAAAATGTAACGACCGAATGGCTGTTTTTTACATCTTTGTCGTCCCGAATCCGGATTCTTTCTGATTAGGGAACAAATTTACATACTATGCTGATTGGAGTACCAAAAGAAACAAAAGAACGTGAATGCAGGGTAGCTCTTACCCCAATTGTTACCGGCCAACTGGTCAAAGCCGGTTTTGACGTTTTAGTTGAGACGAATGCCGGATTAAATTCTTACTTTCCAGATGCAGATTATGAAACTGCCGGTGCGAAGATTGCCCCTTCTGCGGCTGAAGTGTATAGCAGCAGTAGCGTTATTTTAAAAGTGAATGCGCCGCTTCCATCAGAAATTTCACAGATGAAAAAAGAAGCTGTCCTCATCAGTTTTATGTGGGCAGTAAGCAACCCTGAAATTGTTGAGGCTTGTGCTTCATCCGGTATCACTGCTTTTAGTCTTGATGCCGTGCCTCGTATATCAAGGGCACAGAAAATGGATGCTTTATCTTCTCAGGCAAATCTTGCAGGGTATAAAAGCGTTTTAATGGCAGCCAATGCGCTTGGAAAAATATTTCCGCTATTGATGACCGCTGCAGGCACTATTAAACCCTCGCGTGTTGTAATAATGGGCGCCGGTGTTGCAGGTTTACAGGCAATAGCTACAGCTAAACGTTTGGGTGCTATTGTTGAAGTATCTGATATTCGCCCTGAAACAAAAGAACAAGTAGAATCACTGGGAGGAAAATTTATAACCGTTGATGCCGATGATTCTATTAAATTAGAAGGTGGATATGTAAAAGGTGTTTCGGAGGAATTTTTAAAGATGCAACAGGCATTAATTACCAAACATGTTGCTGCTGCTGATATTGTAATAACAACTGCATTAATCCCCGGAAAAAAAGCCCCTGTACTGATCACAGAAAACATGGTAAAGAGTATGAAACTTGGATCCGTTATCGTAGATATGGCAGTTGAACAGGGAGGAAATTGTGTACTAAGCGAGCTCAATAAAACGGTTGTTAAAAATGGTGTTACCATTATTGGCGAATCTAACATACCCAGCCTGTTACCATTAAACGCAAGTGATCTTTACGCAAAAAATATTCAAACTCTTTTATTACATCTTGCTACCAAAGATGGATTCAAATGGGAAATGGAAGAAGAAATTACCAAAGGCTCATTAATCACTCATAAAGGTGAGATAGTGAATGAAGCAGTATTAAAATCTGTAAAAGTTGCCGGCTGATTTTAATCAATAGGTGTGCTATGCAGGCTGGCGTATCACTTCAATACATATATATATATATTCTTATAATAAACATATGACTGATTTAATAAATTTTATTGGCGCAAATATTCAGATGATTTACATCATCATACTTTCCATTTTTGTTGGTGTTGAAGTTATCGGCAAGGTGCCTTCGGTATTACACACGCCGCTTATGTCAGGTGCCAATGCAATACATGGCGTTGTTATAGTAGGCGCAATCATTGTTATGCTCAATACCCAACCTGATAATTATCTTGGATTATCGCTTGGTTTTATTGCGGTAATTTTAGGAACACTAAATGTTGTCGGAGGCTTTGTGGTAACCGACAGAATGCTGGAGATGTTTAAAAAGAAAAGATAATTCTCAACTATTCATCTTAAAAAAATTAATTACAGGGAAAAAAGAAATTATGAATCTTCAATATATATTAGAAATTATCTACCTTATTGCTTCAGTAACTTTTGTGCTGGGCTTAAAAATGCTTAGTCATCCTGATTCTGCAAGAAAAGGAAATCTTGTTGCTGCAGCGGGAATGACATTGGCTATAGCTGCTACCATCATTCTTCATCAGGGAGAAATACCCGGAATTATATACATTCTTGTTTTTGCGGCTATTTTAATCGGAACAATTGCCGGTTGGGTTACTGCAAAAAAAGTACAGATGACTAAAATGCCTGAACTGGTTTCATTATTTAACGGTATGGGTGGAGCATGTGCTGCATTAATAGGCTTACTGGAGTTTCATCATAATGTGGGCAATCCGGCAACAATAGGAATTATCATTGCAGGTATGATTATCGGAAGTGTATCCTTTAGTGGTAGTATGATTGCCTGGGCAAAACTGAACGGAACCATGAAAAAGGCAGTTCGTCTGCCAAGTTATAATATGATTAACAATATTATTCTGGTTGCCCTGATAATATTTGGTATATATATTCCAATGAGTGGTACAGAAAGTCAGGCTTTACTTTTTTTACTTTTTGCATGCGCTCTTTTTTATGGAGTAATGTTTGTTATTCCGATTGGTGGTGCTGATATGCCGGTTGTAATTTCACTGCTCAATTCTTTTACAGGTCTTGCAGCAGCTTTCGGTGGATTTTTATATAATAATCAGGTAATGCTCACCGGTGGTATTCTTGTTGGTTCTGCAGGAACATTGTTAACGCTTGTAATGTGTAAAGCAATGAATCGTCCGTTATCCAATGTAATATTTGGAGCCTTTGGTGAAAATGCAGCTACAGCAGGCAGTGAG
>JANOBN010000440.1:0-5010 GCA_031411675.1 Bacteroidota bacterium
TTTTGCATGAGCCTTTTTTTTGCTGGATGGTCGCAGATTTCAAATGCGAGAAGCGTTGCTTATAAGTAAAAAAAAAAATCCAAAACATTATTCTAAATTTCTACAAAAGGGTTTTATTGAAGAATGTAGATGGAAAGTTAAAAGGCTCGTTCCAAAATAAAATCCCATAGGACAATATCTATATGCTTTTTTGGATAAAATTCATTTGTTAAAATTTTGTTAAATTGTTTACGATAAGCTATAGCTACGTATATTTGCAAAAGTAAAAGATAGAAAGGCTTGTTTTTACTACAAATACGGTAAGCAAACTTTCCCTTTTTTCCACTTACTTCACCGCTGCTTCCATAATTCAATGGACATGGGCTAGGTGGTCCGGAACTCCGATACCCCTGTTTTTATTTTGTATTGTACTTTTTCCTTATGTTAAAAAATCTTTAATTTGTTCTCCCGAAACAAAATTCCTTAAAAAATAGAAAAGATGAATAAAATACAATTGACGTTGATTCTTATGTTTTTTGGCGCAGCCATAAGTTTTACAGCAAGCAGCCAGGTGGTTATCAACGAATATTCCGCCTCCAATCTTAATCAGTTTGTTGACAATCACTCCGATTATGAAGATTGGATTGAACTTTATAATCCAACCGGTACAATAGTTAATCTGGGAGGTTATTACCTCAGTGATGACTCTACCAATGCCACAAAATGGCAAATACCTAATGGTGTAACCATAGCAGCAAATGGCTTCACGAAATTCTGGGCTTCCGGGCGAAATGAAGTTTCAGGCACCAATTATCATACAAACTTTAAGCTAAAGCAGACAAAAAGTAATAAAGAAGATATTGTTCTGTCAAATCCTTCAGGCGTGATCATTGACGGACTGAGAATTGCTATCACGCAAATCGGCCACTCCAGAGGACGTACTACCAATGCAGGTTCTACCTGGGGGATTTTCACTGCTCCTACGCCGGGTACTTCTAATAATGCTGCAGCTTCCTATGCACGTTATGCTGATCGTCCTGATTTTTCAGTGCCTGCCGGATTTTATTCTTCAACACAACAAATTGTTATCACCAATACAGAGCCTGCGGGAACTTCATCAATAAGATATACTACAACCGGTAACTTACCAACTAGTGCATCCACCTTATTTTCTACTCCTGTTGTGATAAGTGCTACAACGGTTTTAAAAGCAATAAGCATCAGTACCGACCCTACTGTTTTACCAAGCCTTATTGAATATGAAACTTATTTTATTAATGTTTCTCATACCCTGCCGGTTATGTCAATTTCAGCTACTTCATTAACCACTCTTGCAAATGGTAGCGGCTCATTGCGCCCATTTGGTGCTTTCGAATATTTTGATTCTTCCGGCACTAAAACAACTGATGGTTACGGTGAATTTAATCGTCATGGTCAGGACTCCTGGGTGCTTAGTCAGCGAAGTCTGGATTTTGTAACCCGTGATGAAATGGGATATAATAATGCACTTAAATATCAGATTTTTCCAAATACAGCCCGTGCAGATTATCAACGAATTATTCTTCGCGCTTCCGGCGACGATAACTACCCTGCTGATCATCGTCCTGCGAATGCTGGCAGCGCACACATACGCGATGCTTATGTACACATGCTTGCAAGCAGAGGTCAAATGAATCTGGATGTTAGATTGTCAAATAAATGTGTTGTTTATATAAACGGAGCCTACTGGGGTGTATATGATTTAAGAGATAACCCTGATGATGCTGACAATACCGAATACTATTATGGACAGGATAAATACCACTTGCAGTTTATTGAAACATGGGGAAATACATGGGCTCAATATGGCGGAGCAACGGCACTTACAGAATGGAGTAATCTTTACAATTACATCATGACTAACAGCATGGCTGATCCTGTAAAATATCAATATGTAATCGATCGTTATGATGCAACCAGCCTTGTTGATTATGTGATTGCAAATTCCATGTCCGTTTGTTCCGACTGGCTGAATTATAATACCGGCTGGTGGAGAGGACTTGATACCACAGGCACACATCAACGTTGGGGATATATATTATGGGATAATGACGCAACATTTGGTCATTATATTAATTATACCGGCATTCCAAATACCAATTACACTGCCGATCCCTGCGATCCGGAAGGACTATCAGGCAACTCTGATCCGGAAGGACATATTCAAGTGTTAAATCGTTTGCGTCAGAATCCTGACTTCGAACAATATTATCAGTCGCGTTTTATTGACATGTGGAATACCGTTTGGAGTTGTGATAATATGATTCCGTTTTTAGATAGTGTAGTGGCTGTAATTGATCCTGAGATGGCACAACATGCAACACGCTGGAGTGGTACATATACCGAATGGCAAACCAATGTTGCAACCATGCGGAACTTTATCATCAATCGTTGTAATGCTTTGGCGAACGGTTTCATCGGTTGTTATAATCTGAACGGACCGTACAATGTAACCATTGATGCTGATCCTGCCGGTGCAGGTAATGTGAAATTTAATACACTTACCTTAAATCAATTCCCATGGCACGGACAATACTTTGGTGGTATGGATAACTTGTTGCAGGCAATGCCAAATCCTACCTGGTATTTCAGCAACTGGTCGGCAGTAACACAAACAATTAATCCTACTCCAACTTCTATAAATGCAAAAGTGAATCTAACTGCAAGCGATTCTATTGTGGCACACTTTAGTGTTAATTCTGCAGCGTTTGAAGTAACAAGTCCTGAAACGCAGGTAAATGTATATCCAACATTAACCGGCAATTCTTCCACCATTGATTTTAGTATTCCGGAAACAACGCCTGTAACTATCAGCCTTCATTCTATACTGGGTGATCAGGTGGCAGTTATCAGTAATGTATCGGCCATGCAGAAAGGGTTTTATTCTGTGAATATTGATTTTGCTTCTTCTCACCTTACTGCAGGAGTTTATCTGGTTAACGTGGTTACCAAAAATTCGAAGAAGACTATACGTATTGTTTATTCACCGGAAAAAAACTAAACTAAACTGATCAAAACAAAGCTCAGCCAAAATATGGGTGGGCTTTGTTATTTCAATCAGGTTACTATTGAGGAATTCAATTACAACATTTAAGAATACTTATCGTAAAAAGGTTTAAGACGTATCAAAACCTTTGCTAAAATTCTTCAGCCATGAATTATATTAAATTAACTGTGCTATTGATTGCTTTTACCTTTTGTCAGTCTTGTAAAAAAGAGGAGGGGAAAGGAGGCAACTCTTCTATAATAGGTAATGTAATTGTAAAAGAATTCAGTGATGCTACTTTCTTAGATGTTTATAATG
Source organism: Bacteroidota bacterium (assembly GCA_031411675.1). Lineage (GTDB taxonomy): Bacteria > Bacteroidota > Bacteroidia > AKYH767-A > OLB10 > JANOXC01. The sequence continues at coordinate 3,323 of JANOBN010000440.1, forward strand.
AACATGCAGGTTTAGGAGAAAAAGTATACATCATTTATGGTGATGAAACCGGAGTGGGTGATAACACTACAACAACCCCCGATGGCAGCTTTGAATTTAAATACCTTCGCAAAGGAAATTATAAAGTATTTGTATATTCCAAAGATTCGGCCCATGCTACCCCCTTCTTTGTGCCGGATACGGTTTTTGTGAAAAATGCAGAGATTAAAGATAAAAAAGAAACTGTTAAAATCGGAACATTTTATATTAATAAGGTTCTTTGATTAAAAGTACTTACTAAATAAAATAAATCAATTCAATAAGCCACGGATTTTAAACTTGAATAACATCAACGATATACTTTCAACATTTGATTCCATTTCACTGGAGGAGATGGATAATGTAAAGCTGATGAACAGAGTGGATGTAAAGTACACTTTTCGTGATGAAAAGCTACCCGAATTTTTAGAAAAAATAAAGGACCATTACCGTGTGTTGGAAGTAAGTGGTTTACGTTCCAGCAGGTATGAATCATTGTATTTTGATACTCCTAAATTTGATCTTTATCATCAGCATCACAGTGGTCGTTTAAACCGTTACAAAGTACGAGTGCGCAAATATGTGGAATCTAATCTACATTTTCTGGAAATTAAATTTAAGAATAATAAAGGGCGAACTCTTAAAAACCGGATTAAACAACAACAAGTAATACAAACAATTGAGGGCAAAGCGGGAGAATTTCTTTCAGAACACAGCAATCTTGCCGGCGAAGGTCTGGAACCAAAACTCTGGGTGAATTATACCAGAATCACGCTCGTTCACCGTACTATTGCCGAAAGGGTTACTTTAGATGTAAATCTTACTTTTAAAAATGATACGGTCACACGTGATATTCCTAATCTTGTAATTGCTGAAGTAAAGCAGGATAAGGCATCCACATCTGCATTTGTCCGTTTAATGCGCGATAATTTTATCCGGGAAGGCAGCATCAGTAAATATTGCTTTGCTGTTACCAGTCTCTTCCGTGAACGGTTTAATAATTTTAAAACACAACTACATCTCTATAAAAAAATATCAAAATGATTTTATTACAGACTCTGGATCCTGAAACAACAAAAGATGCATTTGAAATGTTTGACAAGCTTTCGCCTAAATTTTTTATGCGGTTGCTGGTAAACTTTGCCTCCGTAGCAGTTCTCGTTCGCTTCATCTATTTCCCTATATATCGCAACAGAGAAAATCTTTTCACGTTTGTTATTTTTAATACCATCATTTTCCTCATTACCTTCCTTTTAAATAAAGTGGAAATGAGTATGGGAGCAGCATTTGGTTTGTTTGCAGTGTTTTCTATGCTTCGTTTCCGTACAGAAGATATTTCCACAAAGGACATGACCTATATGTTCCTTGTAATTGCACTTGGATTAATTAATGCCGTAAGCAAAGGTAACTGGGATGAACTGGCATTGCTTAACGCCATTATTTTATTAATCACCTGGTTGCTCGAAAGTAAATTGCTGTTTAAAAAGGAAGTGTCCCGTATTGTTTTTTATGATAATATCGATTTAATAAAACCGTCTATGCGTCAAGAATTAATTGCTGATCTGGAAGCCAGAATAGGTGTTAAAATAAATCAGATTGTTATTGGTAAAATTGATTTGCTACGCGATACGGCACAGATTCATGTCTTTTATTATGAATAAATATTTTCT
>JANOBN010000441.1:0-1560 GCA_031411675.1 Bacteroidota bacterium
CACAAAAGGTTTTTGAAAAATTAAAAGCCCTAGTGACGAATATAGTTTTAGTGCAACATCCTTTTGAAAGGCTGTTGGAATAATTATCGTAAATTTATCGCTTGTTGGATTCGAAAAAATATTAAAATCAATTTCCTCTAATGATTTGATTCCTGTGATGCTGTCGCATAAAACAACGCTGACATCGTCTATATAATAATAAGCCGATGAATAAATGCCATAGTTATTTACAACAACGGCTGAGGCAGAATCTGACTTAAAATTGCCAATCGTAATAAACTTCTCTCCACCTGTTGACCAAATGGTATCACTAACCAGAACCCAACTACTCGTATCTGAAATTATATTCCCTGCTGTATTTTCGATTTGCGGTTGCAAATCCAATAACCCCCATGGAGGGCTTGAGTAAAAGGCAGCGGTTGTAGTTAGGCAAGCCCCAATGCCATCTGTTGCTTTTTTGGCCTTGTCAGCTAATGACAAGTAAAAGGAGACACAATAGCCATATCCTGATTGAAGAGTTGAGCTTAATTCTATTTCTAAATATTCCCGACTAATACCTCCAACGAAATTACCTGCATTGAATCCAGCGTATGCATTTCCGGATCTTGCATACTGATATCCAATAATGTTATTCGGCACCAGAATGCCAGAATCTAAACTACATGCATTAAAGTAATCAGTACTACTGCCGGGTACATACGGCTGAAACCAAGGTATTGCATGATAAATTTGGCTATAACTGTCAGGGCAGCTATCATATATTTCGAAGCTGGAATTGGGTACTAAATTTATTTGAGCAACAATTCTATTGCTTAGGCCAATATAAATTAGAAATAGTAAATATTTCATATGATGCCGCACTCATCTTCATTTACAACGAAGATACCCTTTTTTAGCGTATGCAAAGCATTATCTATTTTCCCATTCCGGTGCAAGTCTTTTTTCGGCCTGTGCCCTACCAATCATTCAATCCAAATTTTCTAATAACCCATCGATTTTATAATCTCTAATTTGTATGCACAGATTTCTCCAATCTTTAATGGGCCAATACGGTAATTATATGATTGAACATATTGTTTCAACCCGCTCTTCCACATGTATTACATGCATCACTTTAAATAGCTTGCTATGCATCAACTGCATAAATCTTTTTCGTGAATAGCCTCCTGCTTTAAAAGCTTTATGATGTCCGAACCAGATGGCATGTATAGTCCCGAAGAAAAGCACCTGATATAAGGCAAGTGATATGGATCGGCTGTATGTTGATTTGTTGCTAAATATTACTTTTAATCTTTCCGTCTGAAATTTAATATGATGGGCCTCATCAATTAATATATCATTACAAATACTTTTTAATAATGTGCATCTTGTAGCATCATGTAAAGCCTGATAGAATAATTGTGCCGCACTTTCTACAATTAATACTGCAATGGTCCATATTTCCATGTTGGTATTGAAGTACCGTATTTTCCGGAATAAGGTATCACCCCAATCGCTGGTTGTTCTTTGCTCACCAATCAAATCAATATATCTTCCCAGGTTATGCCCATGCTTTTGTTC
>JANOBN010000442.1:0-5310 GCA_031411675.1 Bacteroidota bacterium
CAAAAATACATTTCCGATATGTCCTCCTGAAAAATAGTCAGGCAGGCTTAGCATCATAATATTGGCAAAGGCAAAACCGGCTATACCGATTTTATATATACGGGAATTATTAACTTTTTTATTTTTTACTTCATTATGATTCAAATGAGGTTCATAACCGATTCCCGCCAGCAAAACTGCCACATGTGACAACTTAATATCCATTTCCCTAAATACAATCTTCACCTTTCTTGCAGGGAAATCTACACGAGAAGAAACGATATTTTTATTTAATTTAGAAAGGTTCTCCAACAGCCAAATACAGGAGCTGCAATGCATTTGAGGAAGGCTGAATTCAGTGGAAGCAATACTTCCATCAGAAAATAATATATATTCTTTACGAATGCTGTCATTATCCAGTGCTTCAAAATGAGGGTACTTTTTTATTGTGCGCTGAGTGATCCCCGGAACTTTCGTCAATTCATAATATTCACAAAGATTATTTTCATTTAAAATTTCGAACACTGTTTTACAACCATAACAACAAAAGTATTTATCCTGAAAAGAAACTATTTCATCATCGCAATTACTTCCGCAATGATAACATGTGTGGATTTTTACTTCAGCTCCCGTAGTATTCATAATTTTTTCCAACTGTTTACAACATCTTTGCTAATGAAAAACAATCCCATTCCGGAGGCAGCAGTGCTATTGCAAGAAGCAACGCGAATCGTGGAAAATAAAATTGCATATCCCACATTGGACGAATAGCTGAAAACATGATAGCAACAACAGCCATATCAATTAATAATAAACTAAGAACAGGGGTTAAATAGATACCTGAAATTAACAATATACCTCCCGCAAGTTCAACAATACTGGAAACCAGAATTCCTAAATACAAAAATTGTTTGGGGAATAAGGATAGTGTAACAGCAAATTGCTGCGTCACTTGTTTTATTCCTAATCGAAATAGCTTATCATATGCCTGAAAAAAGAAAAGAATTCCGGCTATTATCCGTATGGTTAGTAATGCAATTCCATGAATAAAGTCAATATTGCTCATATTTATTTATTAGAATAACGGATAAGAAGTTTTATTTTCCGCCTGGTAAACAAGCAATGGTATTTTAGAATGAAAAGTCAATTTCTGACTTAAACTTTTATCAGTAAACCGCTCAAACACATTTTGTCTTCGGGCAGAAACAACTAACAGGTCAATATTATCGTCTGAAATATAATCATTTATAGCTTTTTCAATATTTTTATTTTCAATTATCGTGAAGCCAATTTTTTCATAAGTGATTCCGGATTTTACGTGTTTTGCAAAATCATCACGTAATTTAATAACTTCCTGCTTGTCATCCTTTTCCTCAATGTGTAATACAATTATTTCAGGGGTATATGGCTTAAATAATTCTGATAGCCGGAATAATGTCTGCAAATCATAATCAGCAACAGTAGTGGCAAAAGCAATTTTATTGAATTTAAATTCCTTTTTACTAAAGGGTACAGCAATAACAGGCACAGGTGATGACTTCACCAAAGCTGCTGTGTTGGTCCCAAAAACCACCTCCCTCCATCCCCCTGAGCCGTGCGTTCCCATAATAATAAGGTCAATATTATGGGATGATACAATTTCCAGGATATTGTCCCGGATCATTCCGGAGGCAATTACATGATCCACTTTTAGTCCGGGAAACCTGGCAAGCAGCCCGGCAGTAATTTCCTCCAGATTTAAAGTTAAATCGTCAACAATCGGTTTGGCAATATCAGAAGCTGAAGGTGCAGCAGAAATCACTACCGGTATTGGAGAAATGTGGCATAATAAAAGCCTGCTCTTTATGGTAGCGGCAATAGAAGCAGCATAATTCATTGAATGCAAACTTTCATCGGAAAAATCAATAGGGGCTAAAATATTTCTTACCGGGTTTATAGGCAACATACATTAATATATTAATGTTTCAAAAGTAATTCTGCTAATTCATACATTTACTGATATAAATCATGTATTATCGTGATCTATATCAGGCATTAAATATGTTAAGCTTGTCTACTTTTGTTGATTATCAAATATTTAGTCATGATTCCTTATGAGGAAACAGATACGTTTTCTTAGTGTCTTTCTTGCCATTATTATCTTCTTTGGGGACTTATTCTTCCCCGTAGATTTTCATATTGAATTCCTCTATTGTCTCGTTGTTTTGTTGACTATATGGATACCAATAAGAAGATTGACTTTTGATGTTGGAATCGTACTGACTGCATTGATAATAATTGGTCATTTTACCACTCATACCACGTTTTCCACCGGCAATGAAATCTCCTCCCTCATCATTCCAACAGCCTGCTTGTGGGGATTTGTTTATCTGGTCGTACTTTTTAAAACGGAACAGATCCGTGCTAAAACTATCAATGAGCATTTGAATGCCATGTTCCAGAACGCTACTCAGGGCATCATTATCAGCAATACAAGAGGTGAAATGGTTACGATTAATCCTAATGCAGAGATTCTGTTTGGTTATGATATCGGAGAACTTGCCGGAAAAAAAATTGAAGAATTAATTCCGGAAAGATTTTCACATAACCATGTGGCACATCGCACCAAGTATTATGGTGAGCACCGTACAAGAGCAATGGGCAGTGGTTTGATTTTATTTGGCAAAAGAAAAGATAATTCAGAGTTTCCTATTGAAATAAGTCTGAGCACTTTTAAAAATAATGATGAATTATATATTATCAGTTTTATTATCGATATAACAGAAAGAAAGAAGCAGGAAGATATTATTGCCCGAACCAATGAAGAGTTAGAAGAACGGGTTAATGAACGTACACAGGAATTAGCCGCCTCCAATGAAAACCTTAAACAAGAAGTAGCAGAGCGGATTCGTGTTGAAGATGCACTTCGAAATAGTGAAAGGCTTTATAGTACCATTGCTCACAACTTCCCTGATGGAATGATAGTAGTAATGGACCGTACTTATAAAAGAGTTTTTATTGACGGTAAGCTCCTTGAACAATTTGGCTATACATCAGAAGAATTAACAGGAAAAACAATTCAGGAGGAACCCTTTCTGCCCTGGAATGATGACATAAAGTCTAAATTTGATCAGGTATTTGAATGGAAAAGTACTTCTTTCGATATTGAAATAAATAACCGTACATACATTGTAATCGCTGTTCCATTGCCTGATGCAAAAGGAGTAATCCATAACATTTTATTGGTTATTCAGGATGTTACAGAAATAAGATCAGCTGCCAATGAAATTTTGGAAACATTAAATAAGGAAAGAGAACTTAATGAATTAAAATCCAAATTTGTTTCTATAGCATCTCATGAATTCCGGACTCCGTTAAGTACTATTCTGAGTTCAGTAACATTAATTGAAAAGTATGTAAGTCCTGAAGATGCAGATAAAAAAGCCAAACATATTGAAAGAATAAAATCGTCAGTTAAAAATCTTACTGAGATATTAAATGATTTCCTCTCCCTCGAAAAATTAGAAGCCGGCAAATCAGAAGTTCATCTTACAGAATTTGACATTACACTTTTTGCCAAAGATCTTTGTGAACAAATGCAAACCATTGCCAGGGAGCATCAGGAAATTAAATATGAACATCATGGAAGTAATTTAATGATTACTATTGACGGGCAGCTTTTACGTAATATATGCATAAACCTTATCAACAATGCAATCAAATACTCTCCTGAAGCTACACCTGTTGAATTTATTACAGAAATCAACAGCGATAATTTTATTATAGTTGTTAAAGATTATGGACTGGGAATACCGGAAGAAGATCAACAACATTTATTTGAAAGATTCTTCAGGGCAAAAAATGTGACGGCCATTCAAGGAACCGGCTTAGGTCTTAATATTGTTACCCGATATGCTGAATTATTAAACGGAAAAATAACTTATAAAAGTAAAACAGGACAAGGAAGCGAATTTACCATTACATTCCCAATTTTTAAATCAACTAATTTAATAAATCATGGAGACGAAAACGAAGATTCTGCTCATTGAGGACAATCTTGAAATGCGTGAAAATACAGCCGAAATTCTTGAGTTGGCAAACTATCATGTAATTACGGCAAGTAATGGTAAAACAGGTGTTGAGCTGGCCACGAAAGAAAAACCGGATCTCATCATTTGTGATATTATGATGCCGGAGCTGGACGGTTATGGTGTTTTATATATGTTAGGAAAAAATGCTGCTACTGCATCTATTCCGTTTATTTTCCTTACAGCAAAAGCAGAGAAAGCAGATATGAGAAAGGGTATGAATATGGGTGCTGATGATTATCTCACCAAGCCTTTTGACGAGATGGAGTTGATGCAGGCTGTAGAAACACGCCTTAAAAAAAGTAATCTGTTAAAGCAGGAGTTTGAACGTGGTTTAGGTGGTTTTAATGAATTTATCGATCAGGTTAAAGGTATTGAAGAGCTTAAAAAATTATCAGAAACACGAAAGGTACATCATTATAAGAAAAAGGATTTTATATACATGACGGGTGATGAGCCAAAAGGCGTTTTTCTGATAACCTCAGGAAAAGTGAAAACTTATAAAGCACATCCCGAAGGAAAGCAATTAATAACGGGAATGTATAATGAAGGTGATTTCATCGGATATACTGATGTTCTTCAGGAAAGTGAAATACAGGAAACTGCAGAAGCAATGGTTGACTGTGAATTAGTAGTTATTCCTAAAAATGATTTCTTTACTTTATTATATAGTAACAGAGATGTGGCAGCACGTTTTATTAAAATGTTAAGTAATAATGTAACCGACAAAGAGGACAGGCTTATGAAACTGGCCTATAACTCCGTTCGCAAACGGGTAGCCGATGCTTTGCTTATTGTGAAATCCAGAAATAATAATCAGGATAGTTTTGCCATTTCCAGAGAAGACCTTGCCAGCCTGGCAGGAACTGCAACAGAAACAGTGATCCGTACATTAAGCGATTTTAAAGATGAAAAATTACTGGATATCAAAGAAAAACAAATTGTTTTACTGGATGCTGCCAAACTGGGTAAATTGAAAAACTGACTTTTATAGTATACCGTGCCAGTTTAAATGTGAAGGCAATATGTAAAATAGGATAGCTTAGCATAAAATTGTAATTCTTCTTTAAAATACCGTAGTTACAGAAAAATAATCCGGAAGCTAATTATCCAGATGTAAACAAACGAATATCGTAAATGATTATAAAAAGTTATGCCAACAAGATTCCAAAAGAGGCTTGAAATTCACAACCCGGGAATTAATATATAAAATGCCGGAGCGTAATTATCAATGGGTAAAAAAAATCGGTTTTATTGGATTCCT
>JANOBN010000443.1:0-4343 GCA_031411675.1 Bacteroidota bacterium
TGGAGGTATTGTTTTGCACATCAAAACCAACTTGCTGTATCACCCCAACTGCATTATATATATAAAATGAAAATTTTTCATTATTTTTTCTAATGCAGTTGGGGTGATACAGCAAGTTGGTTTTGATGTGCAAAACAATACCTCCATATCCGTTGGCAGTTTAAGTCCGGGGCTGTATATATTAGAAGTTATTGACGCCAAATCGAAATCCTATAAATCCTTTGTTGTAATCGAGTAAAGTTAAACAGCATTTATTTTATATTAAACAAAAAAGCAGGTAATTATCACCTGCTTTTTTTTGAAGTAATGCAATAATTTATTTGCTCATCTCTGCATAATTCTTAAAGAACAACGGGATAGTTTCAATACCCTTGATAAAATTAAATATTCCATAATGCTCATTAGGTGAATGTATTAAATCACTGTCTAATCCAAATCCCATTAAAACGGATTTTAATCCTAATTCTTTTTCAAATAAGGCTACGATAGGAATACTTCCTCCGCCTCTGGTTGGAATTGGTTTTTTACCAAAGGTCGTTTCCATGGCTTTTGATGCTGCTTTAAATGCAACAGAATCGGTAGGTGTTACCACCGGCTCACCACCATGATGTGGCGTAACTTTTACTTTAACACTTTTTGGTGCAATACTTTCAAAATGTTTGGTAAAGAGTTCTGTAATTTTTGCATTGGTTTGATTTGGCACCAGTCGCATGCTGATTTTTGCAAATGCTTTTGATGGTAAAACTGTTTTTGCACCTTCTCCAATGTAACCTCCCCATATTCCGTTTAATTCAAATGTAGGACGAATACCGGTGCGCTCTAATGTGGTAAAATTTGTTTCACCATGCACATCATTTATCTCCAGATCTTTTTTGTAATCATCCAGATTAAATGGAGCTTTATTTAATTCCGTACGTTCCTCATCAGTCAATTCAATTACATCATTATAAAATCCCGGAATGGTAATATGATTGTTTTTATCTTTCATGGAAGCAATCATTTCGCAAAGAATGGAAATAGGATTCGCAACAGCACCGCCATAAACTCCCGAATGTAAATCGCGATTCGGGCCGGAAACTTCTACTTCCACATAACTCAATCCACGTAAACCAACATCGATACTTGGAATATCATTATCAATAATGGACGTATCAGAAATTAAAATTACATCCCCTTTCAGCCGTGTTTTATTTTCTTTTATCCATGCACCCAGATTCGAAGATCCCACTTCTTCTTCGCCTTCAATCATAAAACGAACATTGCAGGCAAGGGTGTTTGTTTTCATCATCAACTCAAAGGCTTTTATATGCATAAAAACCTGACCCTTATCATCACATGAGCCCCGCGCATAAATTTTTTCATCACGAATCTGTGGTTCAAAAGGTGGCGTCGTCCAGAGGTTCAAAGGATCTGCCGGCTGAACATCATAATGCCCATAAACAATTACGGTTGGTAAAGCAGGATTAATAATTTTCTCCCCGTAAACGATCGGATGTCCTGCTGTAGGGCAGATTTCGACCTTGTCTGCTCCGGCGGCCTCCAGGCTTTTTTTAATAAATTCTGCTGCTCTGGCAACATCAGTTTTGTACTTAGAGTCGGCACTTACGGAAGGAATCCGTAATAAGTCCATTAATTCGTTTAAAAAACGGTCTTTGTTAACAGAAACATATTCTTGTATAGTCTGCATAGATAAATTGTTAATATTTTTGTTCGGTAACAAATATAGACATTGCTGCAGTGCTGAGTTATGGGTTTTAAATGGATATTGATAATCAGTTTTTTTATTTTTAAAATTACCGGCTTAGCGGCACAGGTTGTTAATGATAATTGCATAAACGCGTCATTTATCAATATTCCGTCAACCGGAATTATCTGCTTAAATGCTGATAATCTGAATGCCACTCCTGATGGTTATTCCAATTCCTGCGATCAAATTGCCACCCCTCCCCTCCCTGTCGGTGGCAATGAAATATGGTATTCTTACATTGCCACCGGCGACAGTAATATCATTTCCGTAACTCCCGATGGCAGCCCCGGCTCCATTGTTGACCCGTCAATAACTGTAATTACCGGCAACTGCGGTGCATTTAATACCCTTGTTTGTGATGCTGCATTGACTGCATCGGTGAGTTTTATCATCCCTGCCGGAACCCAGGTTTGGTTTTACGTTACTGCAAATACTACCGATGGTTCGTTTATTATGTGTGTACAATCTGTAAATACTGCGGTTGCTCCGGGGAATTGCAGTAATCTTACCCGTGTTTGTAATAAACAATCGCTGACTATTCAACCTGATTTAACATCCTCCACTACTATTGTCCCCAGTTGTTTTACCAGTGCGCCACAACATCCGCAATATTTGGTATTTACGGTTGGCACTACCGGAAGCCTGGAATTTACCGGTTCGCCATTAGGCTGGCCGAACGGAAACGGAGGCTCCACATGGGCCTTATTTGAAGCAACAGATCCATTGAATCCTTGCACTAACCCATCATTGTTGATGTGCAATTCATTTTATGTACAGAATAGTATTCCGGTAACGCAATTCGGAATGTCGTCATCGGTTAGCGGTTGTGCAACCAATTCATTTTGTCCACCCATTACAGTTGATTCCGGGAAAATATATTTGTTATTGATTGATGATATAAATGGTAATGCATCTCCCATAGATATTTCCTGGGGCGGTACATTTGCAATCGGTCCTACTGCCGACTTTACCATCTCTTCTGATTTTATTTGTTCCTATAATTCTGTGCAGGTAAATTATACCGGTAATGCAACTTCATCAGCCACATTTAACTGGACACCTGCTCAATCAACAAACAACTATACTGTTTCTTATCCGGCAGCAGGTAATTACACCATAAGATTATCAGTAACAGAAAATGGTTGTACACAAGTAACCGGAAAACAAATCACCGTAAATCCTGTTCCTGTTGCCGATGCTGGTAGCAATCTGGATTTTTGCAGTGCCTCCGGGCAATACATTATGGGTTTGGCTCCTGTTGTAGGTTATATATATAACTGGATTCCCAACCTGAATATTAATTACCCGGATTCTTCACAAACACTTGTTTTCGGATTCAATGTTGGAATAACCGATAGCCTTGTGGAATATACTTTAATTGCAACGTTGGGCATTTGCAGCGATTCGGATAAAGTGCAAGTATTAATTCATCCACGACAATCACCATTATTTACGGCTCCTGTGGCACAATGCTTAACCGGAAATAGTTTTTCATTTATTCCGGATAATGATTCCGTTCCTAATTCTACTTTTCAATGGGCTTTTGACAATGGCTCACCGGATACCTCTTATGCTTTTAATCCACAAGACATTTCCTTTTCTGCAATCGGGCAACAACAAATAACACTTATCACCCAAAGCCCGAATTGCCCGATGGATGTTTATTCTGATGTAATAAGTATTAATCCAAATCCTGTTGCAAGTTTTTATGCAAGCATTGCAAGTGGTTGTCCTCCACTGTCTGTCGATTTATTTAACACTTCACCACCACTAGCCGGAGGCAGCATCACATGGCAACCGGGTAATGGTATAATTGATACCATATCAAATGATACTGCAACCGTTATTTATGATATATCCGGTTTTTACAGCCCGACAATAACATTGACATCTGCTGATGGTTGTTCAACGACTGATACAATTGCAACACCCATTGAAGTGTATCCATTACCCAATGCAACATTTTATAGCACGCCTGCATATGTAGAAGATTTAAATCCATTGGTATCATTTACCAATTCTGAACCCAATGGTTTATGTTACTATACGTTTGGTGATGGTGATTCCAGCATTGATTGTCAAACACAACATTTATATGCTGATACAGGATCCTATCTGGTTACATTAATTGTTACAAGCACTGACGGATGTATTGATACAACTTACCGCATAATTGAAGTCAATAAATTTTTCACTTTATATATTCCCAATGCGTTTACACCCAATGATGATGGAAGAAATGATTCATTCATTATAAAAGGAGAAGGTGTGGTTGATCTTGATATAAAAATTTTCAATCGCCGCGGACAGATGGTGTATCGCAGCGATGCCTTAAACAAAGCATGGAATGGAACACACCTTGATACAGGAAATAAGGTTCCAGATGGGGTTTATGTTTATGATATGATTGCACGGGACAGTAACCGCAAGAAACATTATTATAAAGGTTTTGTTACGGTAGTACGATGAATTAGTATCAAGTATCTAGTATCAAGTATCTAGTATCAAGTATCTAGTACAAAAAAATTTGCCAATAAAATCAAAAATAAACAGTCTCGTTCCGAGATTTTTTTGCTGTTACGACTAGACCCATTCC
>JANOBN010000444.1:0-1878 GCA_031411675.1 Bacteroidota bacterium
GTTAGTGCAAGGAATGGGAAGTTATTTGAAAAAATATGCTGAAGTTCCCTATGAACAATGGCTGCGCAGAATAAGCGTTAATTATATCATCGATGAATTCCGGAAGCAGAAGCGCTACAGAGAGTTAATCAGTTTGTATGAGGATACACCACAAGAGCAACAGCAACAGGAAGAAGACGAAACAATGGTGTATGATAAAGAAGAATTACAGTTAGCCATCAATCAATTACCGGTAATGAGCCGTACCGTGTTTAATCTTTATGCTATTGATGGGTACAAGCATGAAGAAATTGCAACATTACTGGGAATTTCATCAGGCACCTCCAAATCACATGTATTCAGAGCAAGAAAAAAATTACAGGAAGTGTTGAGTGAAGTTAATAAAGCAACATGGAATAAATCAATGTTACAATGAAAAATCACGAAGAGGAGAAAATTAATCCGGAGCAATACTGGCCTGATGCGGAAGCGTTGCTGAATGTGCATTTCCGGACGAAGAAACGCAGGAAAATAATAATCTGGTTTTGTATCTTATTGCTTACGGCAGTAGGGGGATTAACCGTACTAAATATCGGAACAAAACATACCGGAGTTACATCAGCGCTTTCTGTAACAACAACTTTCACGAAAGAGGTATATCAGCAGAAAGAAATAAAAGCACCTGCGGACGAAACTCCGTTTAATGCAACCACGGCAAATACTTCGGTTACTTCGGGGAAGAAAGAAATTGCTATTCATAAAAAAGAAAATAATACAACAACTATAGCATCAGTAAATCAAAAAAACATAAAGAGAAAAAAGCAAATAATTCCTGTTGTATTTGCCAATACATCAGTTAACATTTATCAAGTAATTGCAGAAACAGAAAACAACCATACAATAGTGGAAAATGCAAACGAAAAAGGGGAGGATGTTAATACAACTTCTTCAGTTACCACAACAGTAAGGAGTATAAATAATGAAGAAAATGATAAGGCTGATATTGCATTACTAAGCACATTACCGGTATCGTTATTGCCACAAAACAATATTGCTGATGGTGTTTCATACAAAGATTCCTCCGGCACCGGAACAAAATCGCGTTGGGATATACTATTCTATTATGGAGTAGCGCAGGTAGATAAAGATTTAGGCGGCATTTCCGATAAGGGCTATTTTCAACGGAGGAAGGAAGAAGAAAAAGGCATCATCTTACCTTATTCGGGAGTACAACTTTCAAAGAGTTTTAACAATTGGGATATCAGAGCGGGAGTAGAGTTGGCAATTTTAGGAGAAGAAGTAAATTACACACCAAGAAGTAAAGGAAATTATTTTCTCAACAAGGAAGAGTGGCAACAATACCAGCACACCGTAACCGATACTGACAGTGCTTATGTATTTGGAGTATTATTTTTAAATACCCATAACATACTACGCACTGACAGCATTTTAACCACTAAAACTGATACCTTATACGGAATGCATGATGATCAATCCATCTTAAACGCCAATGGTACTAACAGACGATATATAGTAGAAATACCGGTAGAAGCAACATACATGATCAGTCGTGGTAAATTTGGTATTGGCATAAGTGCAGGAGTAGCACCCGGCATGGTAGTTCATTCCAAAGGCAATTACTTGTTGAATGATGAAAGCGGCACTGCCTCATTATCAGAAAAAACAACAAGACAATTTACCGTAAATGCAAGAGCGGGAGTAGAGTTTTCATATTTGATAGGCAGTCGTTGGCGTGTAATGTTACGACCATCAGCAAGAATGTACCTGAGCAACATCACTGAAGTAGATGGCGCCTCTAATCAATACAGAGGTGTGGGAATCAATGCCGGCATCATTTATAAATTCTGGTAAGGATGGAGTTTACTGGCACTGCCACTG